>NZ_JASDDF010000002.1:0-194805 GCF_030407535.1 Pseudoalteromonas sp. APC 3224
TGTTTGATGCTTGAAGTCAATAACCCCCGCCTTCATTCTTGATAAAATATATAATGTAACTGAAACATTTTTTTTGATACTTAAATTTTCTCTTCTACTTCATTTCAACTTAAATAAAGTTTTATTCTAAAAAGCGCTTTTACCTCAAACGTGGGCAAAACTCTCGTCTACAAAACGTGTTTTAAAGTTAACTTTCTTACGCCTAATAAAACACCACCAAATGAGATTAAAAATAATATTGGTAAAAACAGTAATGTTTGGGTGTTGCCTATATCTGTAGCTGGGCTGCCAATAACTGCAAGCGTATTAATTAACAGCAGTATTAAGCTTGATTGCAGATAGCCCTTGTAACCAATAGCCCCTGCAAACAACAGCATAATAAATGAACCTGATATTGCAGGCGTAAAAGGTGCCGCAGCGAGTAACATACAAACAAACGAAAATATAACAGCACATCCAATTATTACTTTAAACATAACAACCTCCTTGATAAATGGCTTTAAATCCACCAGCTATTTATAACTGTATTACTAAAAATCGTATTCCCCCTAAGGGCCCAAAACTAATTTTTAGTTTATTAATAACCTCAATATAAAAACTACCTATTCCCAAACTGCCGTTCACAGGGCTCTCCGTCTTTATCACCGTCCATTTTAGTATTTGGGCAATGTTGAATAAAAAATAATGCCTCTGCATACGAGGTCATTTGGCTACAATGTTGGCGGCCATCACAGCGAAATGCTTGCTGTGTTTTAGTAAGTGAGTTTGAACTCGCGGGCATAAATGACTCTAAATTAGCGTTAGTCACTACAGGTGTTTGCTTGGTATTTAAAAAACCGGTTTTATACACGCTAAAGCCAATACTAACAATAATACCAAGTGTTATAAGTTTCATTAAAGGTGAATTCTTACCTGAGGTTTTACTTATTCTAACCGGCCTTGATGAAGCTTTTATGTGTGGTTGTGCTAGTACGCCCTCAATACGGCAATTTACAGCTTTAGTTTTACCGTTAGGCTCAGTCGCAACCTCAAAATAGATAATGTCACCCACTTTAGGTTTACGGCTCATATGTTTGAGCGATGAAATGTGTATAAATATATTATGTTGCAGTGTGGTTGATTTAATAAAGCCAAAGCCTTTATCGTCATTCCACGATTTTAATAATCCTTTATTCATCATTGAATCGTCCATTTAATAACTGTTAATTTTACAGCCTGTGCTTTTATCATGATAAAGAAAAATACTCTTTGTGTATGTTTCTTATTTCAAAAAGCAGAAGTGCTGTATATAAAAACAGCACTCATCATTAACCTTACTATTTATTCAATTATTAGTTACTTTGTAAGTGCAAATACGCGTAATGCCGAGCCGGTGCCACCACGTACTTTAAGCGGCGGCACAATGGCAATAAACTCATAGACTTTTTCTTTTGCTAGCTCCTCAAGGAACAAGTTTTCTATTATGTAAATACCGTTATCTGCTAATAACATCATATGTACTGGAAAAACCTGAAATGAGGGTTCTGTAGCAATAGGTGGGCGTTTTTCAAAAGTAAGGGTGTCATTACCCACAACACTTGCACCAGCCTTTATTAAAAACTGTGCACCACTTACACCAACGCCTGCAGCATGCTCTGCAATATATTGCTGTGAGTTATTAGCAAAATATTGCCCCCACCCCGTTCTAATAAACACAGTGTCGCCTTTTTTAATTTTTACACCTTGCGATTTTGCTGTTCTTTTTAAATGTGACGCCGTTATGTCAAAATCTGCAGCCAATGGGGTATCGTCACCGTTAATAAAGCGAGCCACATCAAGTAATACCGTTCGGTTACTCAATAAGTTTACAGGATAATGATCAATTCCTAAGTCACTCCCTACACCACTCCGTCCTATTCCTCTGCGATCATTGGTCGCTTGCGCCGCATCTACTCCACCATACAGTAAACCATCTCGACCAATATGACCTAACGCATCAATAGTAGGACCTCCATGGTGACCACTCCATTGCATTATTTCTGAGGTGAATGAGAGCTGATTGTTATCACCAAATGTACCACGTGTATCAGCATGGGTTGCATTAAGTGCCATTGAGTATTTTGGGTTAACGGACGCTATTGGGGAATTTTCATCCCAATTATGAGACAGGTCATAGGTTTTGGCATGACTGACAAGAGTAATAAACTCTTCAGTTTGCTTCGATTTACTTAATTCTTTGCTATTGGTCGCTAAGCTCGAACAACTAATTAAAAAAAACATAAACGACAACAACATTGCCAGTTTCATCGTATCTCCTTATTTATATATGTTTAACACGCTATCCAAAAAAATAGCGACTAAAATAAGCCGCTACATGAATTCTCACAATAAATTAGTACATTTTTTCATTTTCAACCCTTAAATTTGATTATTATTCGCTTAACCGAGCATTTAAAAATTAGCATATGAATTCAAAAGCAAACAAAAAAGGGACAATTTTTTACAAAGAATTAACCGTTAGAAGTTTTATAAATATTCATTAAATCTCAAACTTCACTGTTGCATCTCAAGGCTGAGGTTTAATACGACGGTGACTAAAGCCGTCGTATAGTTAAGCGTTAAAATTGTTTCATGTTGAATATCAATTTGAATATACAACATGACCTTCTTTAATGCTTTGCACTATTTTTATATCCTTAATAGTAAGTGGTTCCACTTTTAAAGGGTTGTTACTTAAAATGACGAAATCCGCGAGTTTTCCCTCAGCTAGTGTACCTTTACTTGCTTCTTCAAAGTATTGAATAGCAGCCCATTGCGTTAATGTTTTTAACCCTTCATAAGGCGTTAAACGTTGATCCGGTCCCAATACTTTACCCGAACGCGTAATACGATTAACCGTTGCATCGAGCACTCGCATTGAATTTGGAAATGTCACAGGGGCATCATGGTGAGAAGTAACCGTTAAACCAGCTTCAACTACATCTCGTGATGGCGAAATATAATCTGCCCTTGGGTGCCCCAAAACAGACTCTACATGCCAATCGCCCCAGTAAAAAGTGTGCATAGGAAACAACGATGGGAGGATCCCTAAATCTACTAAATCCGGGATTTGATCTTTACGTAAAGTCTGGCCGTGAATCATCACGCTACGGTGATCATCATACCCATAACTTTTTTTAGCCACTTTAATAGCTTTAATATATTGGTCAATCGCTGCATCACCATTGGTGTGAGCAATAATCTGCCATTTGTTTTTAAACGCCGTGTTTATATGTTTAATGGCCACCTCATCACTCATGATAGGATAACCTTTATAGTCCAGCGGTTTACCCTCAGGCGGCGTATGATAATGTGATGATAACCAAGCCGTTTTTCCTTGTGGTGAACCATCTAAAGTTAATTTAACACCCCCTATTCTGTATCGATTAACATAACTGCGATCTGAATTATAAAATTCGGGTTTAACAGCTGACTTATTCCAAACAATGTCAGGGTATGAAACAACATCAATGAATAGCGATTTTTCACGAGCTGCTCTTTCTAATGCCGAAGTCGCATCCTCTGTGGTGCGGCCATCTTGAGCAGTTAAATATCCATTTTTAGCATACTCCACCTGAGCAAGCTCAATGGACCTCTGTTGTACTTCAGCTTCAGATTTAGTGGCAACAATAGGCAGTAATAGATTAAAAAAAGCCGCTTCTTCAAGCACGCCATTAGGACTATTATCGACCAAACGTCTAATTACACCGCCTTTGGGGTCTTTGGTATCCTTTGTGTAGCCACCCACTTCTAGAGCTTTTGAATTGACACTTGCTAGATGACCCGATTGATGCATTATAAGCACTGGGTATTTAGACGAAATTTTATCTAGAACATCTTTAGTTGGATGTTGTTTTTCGCTAAGCTGCGAATCGTCATACCCATTAGCTAACACCCAACCAAATTTTCCGATAATGAATTTCCCTTCAGCAGACTCCATCCACTTTTTGGTTGTTGTCACTAAACTATTAAAATTTGCACCGGGGCCATCGGGAGGAGGTAATAAATTTGCCAATTGCGCAATTAACCCCGTATTGTACATATGGCTATGGGCATCCAAAAAACCGGGTAAAAGTGTTTTCCCTTGAAGGTCTTTGTTTTGTAGATTGTCAAAGTTTTCTCTGGCCTTCGCTAAGCTGCCAAGGTAAACAATCCGCCCTTCTGACTCAACTAAAGCTTCCTCATAATGCGGCTTTTCTCCTTCCATAGTGAGAATATCTCCGCCGTAATATAAAACCGGATCAGCTGCTAGCGCGCTTGTTCCAAAACAAAATAATACTGATGGTAATAAAAAACGTAATCGCTTTGTCATTTTATCTTCCCTGTAAATATAGCTGTAATAAATTTAGCACATGATGTTTTAAACAAAAACATATTTACTTAGCGACTATAAAAAATTAGGTTAACGTATTGAGCTAGTAATGGGGTTGGTAAAACCACTGGATTTGATTGAGCCTGCACGTTAACCGCTCATATTTTAAATACTGGACATGCCCAATGTTTGAGCCACAAAGGGTTGGTTATGCTCAAGCATAAACCACAGAATTGTTACAGCGCAGTGTGTAAACACAGCCAGAAACTGGACTGACATTGGTAATAAACGATGACTGAGGCGAAAGCCAAGGGCATTAATTAATCATCAATAATGCTTAATTAAACTGCCTGAATTCATATGGCGTTCTTTATTCAAACCAAGGTGCATATTCACACCAATCGACGTCATTACTAGGTGCGTAGTCATATTTAAATTGAGTTTAAATAATAAGAACACTTGGTTTTTGAATAAAAAGACCAAGGAAACACAGCTGCCTGCTTGACCGGACCTTTCTAATGGGTGACCCCATTTGTTTTTAAAAGCAGCTTATAAGATTGCCGCATGAATTTGATGTCTGACTTGTTATGAGGTTAGCTTAAATTGAATAATTTTAAGAAACCAACTGAATTAATTTTAATTTCTTCATCTGTAAATTTAGGAAGTTCAACTCTAGTTATTACTTCACTTTTTTTATTTTGCATCACCTTCAGTGATTTTTGAATATTGCTAATTAATTCAAGAATTGTTTTAAGAAGCTCAATACTCGCCGTTGCTGTATGGGCTTCCATGGTTAAGACATTAGAGATAATTTTATTATTAGGTGAAACAACAACAAAACATAACGATTGCTCTAAATTTGTCGCTCCCCCATGCGCAACATAATCATTCCTAGTTTGAATTAAGTAATCATGTGCCTGTCTTTGTGATAAAGAAAAATCCTTAATTATATTCCTATCTAACTTCACACCTCGTGGTTTGTTTTTTGATTTTATTTTACCTCCAGAGGCATCAGCAAAGCATTTTCCGTAAGTTATAACAGCTGCTTGATGAAGTGATTTTTGAACTATAAATTGAGTAGATTCATTCTCAGTAACCGCTAGTCCATTTTGAATAGATTTTGTTTGTAGTTCAACTAAGTGCTTAATACCGTTATAAGCCGAAATTAAGTCTTTTTGAATTAAACTATATGCTGCAACTTTTTGTGCAATAATAGAATCTAGTATTAAATGCCTACAAGGGGTTGCTCCCTCAAAAAAAGAATAAGTAACAGAGTACTCTGTTAGATTATCCTCTCTCTCAAGAAAATAATTTTGTATTGATGGATAAGGTTCACGTTTTTTGATGATCATATATTTCTCTTTAATAACAAAGGAAGTAGATACATAAAGAGCTTCATAACAGCTTATTGAACACCTCTTTGGGGGGTTATCACACCCCAAAACGGCATATATTACATTGCTTAATAATTCCACTATACAACTTCAATGTAAACAAGTAATTACGTAGGCTATAAAATGACTGTTGTTAAAATACACCAAAACGACTTTTAATAATGTTATGGGACAAAAACAAGTACTGTATAAATAAACAGTACCGCTAAATGTGCCATTTTTCGCTTATAAAACATTCAGCTCACTGGCTGATAATTTAGCTAGGTGGTTTTAATTTTTGCTGCTGTTGATTATGATGTTCGTATTCCCTGCCTTTTTAAATCCATTAAGGTTTTTCAGTCATTTTATTAAGGATTATCTCATGTCTAGCTATAACGAATCTCCAGAGCAAATTGCACAGGCCACTGAGGGCTATGTGATGCAGCAAACCATGTTGCGTATTAAAGATCCAAAACCGTCGCTGGCATTTTATGAAAACGTATTGGGTATGAAGCTGTTAGGAAAGTACGACTTTCCTGGTATGGAATTTACCTTGTACTTTTTAGGCTATGAGCAAGATATGCCAAAAGGCGATGATAAAGAAAAAACTCAATGGGTGTTTCGCCGCCCTGCGCTGATTGAGCTTACCCATAACTGGGGTACTGAAAACGACGACAGCTTTACCGGTTATCACAGTGGTAATGAAGAACCAAAAGGCTTTGGCCATATTGGGATTAGCGTACCCGATGTATACGCTGCCTGTGAGCGCTTTGCTAAATACGATGTGGAGTTTGTAAAACAGCCAGATGGCGGCTCAATGAAAGGCCTTGCCTTTATTAAAGACCCTGACGGTTACTGGATTGAAATACTCTCGCCGGAGGGCATTACAGACATTATTCAATCGCAATAAAAACTACTAAACATAAAAAAGCCTGCAAATGCAGGCTTTTTGTTTACAAGTACTGTGAAAAACTTGATTTTTTTTAACGACGTAGTGCGTCTATACGTGCATCAAGCGGTGGGTGCGATGAAAACAACTCAGCCATGCCTTTACCACTGGCGATACCAAAGGCCATCATTGAGCCTTCTAATTGCGATGGGTGGTTTTGCTTTAATCGCTCAAGGGCTGAACGCATTTTGTCTGCGCCTACTAAATGAGCTGCACCGTTGTCGGCTGCAAATTCACGCTTGCGGCTGTAATGGGCAACTACCACACTGGCTAATACACCAAATAACACTTGGAATAACATATCGAATAAGAAGTAAGTCCAGCTGCTGCCGCCCTCTTCTTCATCGCTATTTATAAAATTATCTACAATGCCCGCCAGCACTTTTGCGGCAAAAATAACAAAGGTATTAACCACGCCTTGAATAAGCGTGAGCGTTACCATATCGCCATTAGCCACGTGCGATACTTCGTGCGCAAGCACCGCTTCGGCTTGATCTTGGCTCATGTTATGTAATAAACCTGTGCTTACCGCCACCAGCGAATTATTTTTACTTGGGCCCGTTGCAAACGCGTTCATTTCTGGGCTGTCGTAAATAGCAACTTCTGGCATGTTAATACCGGCTTTTTTAGCTTGAGCAGCCACAGTGCTTACCAGCCATTGTTCGGTTTCGGTACGAGGTTGGGTGATCACTTGCGCACCGGTTGATTTTTTCGCCATCCATTTCGACATATATAAAGAAATAAACGATCCACCAAAACCAAATACAGTCGCAATTAGTAAAATTCCGCCAAGGCTACGATGGCTTAAGCCCAGCGCACTCATTATGATTGAAAGCACCACACCTAATACCAACATAACCGCGAGGTTAGTTAATAAAAACAAAAATACACGTTTCATACGAGTTCTCCAAAAATAACATTTATTGCTGAGCGATTTACTATGTTTGATCGGCTTTGAGCAATCACTGCGTTATGACACACTATGTCATAACGTCAGCGCTATTTTGTGACAAACTATGTCATAACGCAAGGGATATTTTTAAAGTTTTATATATATTAAATTAAGTTAAGCTTTTTAGGGTTTTTTCTGTTAAACAGAAAAAATGCACTTATAAAAACAATACAATTCAATAATTTACTTTATTTATACTATACGCTTTTATATAAACCGTGATTAACATTTGCCATATCTGTGGGGAAGCCTCGCTCTTTTGCAAGTACTTGTGCAATTTTACTTATATTTTCATTACAACTGTTCTCAAGGTAGGCCCATTGGTGATGCTTACGGTGATTATTACCGTCGTGTTCTGTGCAAATTAAACCAAGCTTTATAAATTCAGCTACTATTTCGTCAGCAGCGATCAAAGTTGATGACGCTTTTACATTTTCGGCTCGTGCGTAGCTAATATGCGAATATAAACTTACGTCTGCAACGCGTAAGGTGTCGTCTTCGCCTGGGATCTGTTGGCCGCCAAACAAGGCATTGTTTTGCGTATTAGCGTTTTTAAATGCTGGTACAAACTCAGCTACATAATCAATCGCTTTTTGACCACGTGCTTTTAGCACCTGCTGATCCCAACCATTATTTATATAATTTAAGTACTTAGCAGACAGTTGTGGCTGTGCCGTTTGCTCGGCTGTATCTGCTAGGCCATCGTTAAACAAGGTAATTGAGTTAGTCATACCATGAATTTGATAAAAGCCATTAGGGTACGGCGTTAATTGTGCCATGCCCTCGGGTGTGCCTCGGTTACCATAAATAATAATTTCGGGTATTTTCCCGCCAGCGCCTTGCCAGTGTGCAATGTATGAGGCTTTAAATTCGACCATACGCTTGGGCTTTACGCCTACCATGTCATCAACAATACCGGTTTGAAAGCCACAGGCGTTTATAAGGTAATCTACTTCTGCTGTTTGGGTCTTGTTGCTTTGGTTACTTTGGTTGTTTTGGTATTCAATTTTCCATTTTGGCATTTGATTGTTAGCACTACTTTGCTCAACTTTGCTGACTTGCTTTACCTCTGTGCTGGTAAGCACGTTAGCGTGTTCGTACTGGGCAAGCGCAAGTTGCGCACTTGCTGATAATCTAAATATATTCCAACCGTATTCTTGAACAACAATAAGTGGGTATTTTACTTTGTTTAAGTTTAAATGCTTAGCAACGGGGATCATCCACTCATCTTGCGTTTTAGGCTCAGTAACCTGCTCTTTTTTACTCAAGGTTATCATTTGTTCATGGCTATAAAGCTGATAATAATTATCAGGCTCGCCAAGAACTTTATTATTATGATCTTGTTCAATTAAGTCTTTATATGCGTTAGTAAGCTTGTCTAACCTTGGCAGTAAATCATCCGGTGAATCATCATCACGCGTTGGCACAGCAAATACAGTTGGGCGAACATCTATGCTGTAAGGATATAGCCGTAAAATATCAATACATTGTTTAAGTAAATCTATACAGTCTTGATCTGGAATTTCACGATATAAATTACCACCTGCGTGCAGATGGCACATAGGAGGGCCGTCAATAAGTGACGTTTTTTTCTCAAATATAGTCGTTTTTATGCCTAATGCCGCAAGGCGAATCGCAATTGTTGCCCCTGCAGTTCCCCCACCTAAAATACCTACACGGGTTTTAGGCAGAGCACTTTTTGGTAGATCTGATTCGGCCTTAACCTGCGTATTATAAACGTAGTTCTTAATAAATGGGTGGGTCATGGTATTTGTTATTTCCTTAGTAACAATAGCACTGTGTAATTAGCGTTATATATGCATACAAGGTGTGTATTTCAAGTCGCTAAACATATTTATTAAACTGGTGTATTTAATATATAAACTGCTTTGTATATTTATAAAATTACAAAGCAGTGTAGTTTAGGCATTTATAGCAAGTGCAGTAAGAAGGGTTTTATAAATTTGTAATTTAGGGGTTTGCTCGGTATAGGGGCTTATAGCAAGCAACGGGAATGGTAAACGTGTTTTAAGCGAATCTAGGTTTGCTTGGTATTCATCCATAGTGGCATCAACTTGGTTAGCAATCCAGCCAATGCAATTAACACCCATACTTTGCATATGGGCTGCAGTGAGTAAAGCATGATTAATACAGCCAAGTTTCATCCCTACCACTAATATTACGGGTAGTTGCTCTGCTTTTACCCAGTCGTATAAATATTCGTTATTATTAATTGGCAATGCCCAGCCGCCCGCACCTTCTGTTAAAAGGTAGTCGGCACCTTGTTGCTTCACATTTTTATAAGCGGTACGTAGCTTTTCAACACTTAGGTTTACTCCTACTTGCTCTGCTGCAATGTGCGGAGCTATGGCGGGCTTAAAAGCAAACGGATTAATAATGTCGTACTTAGCGCTCACGGTCGCGCTTTCCATTAGCATTAAGGCATCGGCATTCACAAGCTGATCAAACGCAAGTTCACACCCTGATGCAATCGGTTTAAAGCCTATTGCGCGCTGTTTATGTTGAGCGAGTAACTTTAATAGCAAACTGGTTACGTGGGTTTTACCAGCGTCGGTATCGGTACCGGTAATAAAAAATTGCTGCATTGCCTTACCTTTAAATTTTTGCTTTTTCTAATGATAACAATACCACATGGTAAGATACATGGGCTTGGTTGTTTATAAGCGGATACGCCGCACATACTTTTTGTAACGCCGATTTAGTTAATAGACCAGGGCGTTGGCTTGCATTATTTTGCGACGTTGCACCAATGGCTTTAATTGAACTAATCGCTTTAAGCGGGCTGGTAAACTCATCAGTATAAATAACCTCTGTCGCGTTATTAACAATAAACCCTACCTTTTTGACCGATTGGTTTATATTATCGCTACTTAAAAAATTATTAATGTGGCTATGCGAATCGAGCGCCGCAAACGCCGTTTTTATTTCACCAAGTGAGCCTTCCACCACCGTACTTATGTACGCCTGCCCGCCAGGCTTTAAAGCTGAATGTAATGAATACATTAGCATTTCAAAATTAGCCGACCATTGCATTGCAAAATTACTAAATACCACATCAATACTATTTTGTTGAAATGGCAAGTTATCCATGTCGGCGCAAATACGCGGTGCGTTTACTGCACTATTTTTAAGCATGGTAAGGCTTAAATCCATGGCAATTACCTGTTTGTATATTCCTTGTAACGCTTGGGTATTCACTAACGGCCCAGCGCCTAAATCAACACAATGTTTGTGCTTTGTGCTCGCATCAAGCTTAATGAGTTTAATTAAATCGATTGCGGCTTGTTTTTGTACATGCGCATGGGCTACATATTGGTTTGCAGCTGTTGAAAACTTGCGTTTCGTTACCTGCTTTAAACTACTAACAGCTAAATAAGCTAACGGTGACTTTATACGCGAATTAGCATTTGTAGCGTGTGCGCTTATCATGCAATGGCCTTTTTTAAACAATTTACCAATGTTGTAATGTCTTGCTCGGTATGGGCGGCGGTTAAGGTAACGCGGAGCCTTGAGGTATTATGCTGCACAGTTGGCGGGCGAATAGCGGTTAGCCAAATCCCCTGTTGTTTGAGCTGCTCACAGGCTTTTAATGTCTGTTCGGCACACCCTAAAACTAGGGGTTGAATGGCAGTTGTTGAATCCATTAAGGCAATTTTGTGTTCATTGGCTAAACGTTTAAATAAAGCAATATTAGCGTTTAATTTTGCACGCTTGTGGTTAGCATCACGTATGGTTTTAATTCTTGATAATGTATGCAAAGCAATAAATGGCGATATTGCAGTCGAATAAGTGTAATCGCGGTTAAACTGCAACATGTAATCAATAAATTCACTTGAACCTAATACACACGCCCCGCTACTTGCTAGCGCTTTACCAAAGGTGATCACTAAAATATCTGGTAAATTATCTGCCGCTATAAGTGGCTCACAGCTTCCCAAACCCGATTTTCCCAGTACGCCAAAGCCATGCGCATCGTCTATCATTAACCAGGCGTTATGTGCTTTAGCTAAACTCAGTAACTCAATTAATGGTGCTTGGTCGCCATCCATTGAGAATACACCCTCACTCACAATCAATTTATACTTAGCATTGGACTTTTCCAGCCGTGAACGTAAATGATTCATGTCGTTATGGTTAAAGCGCACAAGTGCTGCGTTTGCATGCAATGCGCCGTCGATTAAGCTTGCATGATTGAGTTTATCCTGAAAAATCGCACTTTGTTGAGCAATGACTTTATCTTGAAATAGCGCTTTTATAACACTGCTATTAGCACTAAAGCCCGAATTAAACAGCATGGCATTGTTATAGCCCAACTGAGCACATAAGTATTTTTCGAGCTGTTGCTGCGCACCTTGATAGCCAGTAACTAAAGCAGAGCTATGACTTCCTAGGCTCTGCATGCCTTCAAGCAAAGTGGGCTCATCGGCAAAGCCTAGGTAGTCGTTACTGGCAAAGTTAAGATAGCGTTTATTATCAACTATAATTTCACGCGCACTGGCTTGCTCAATAACATAACGCTTGCGATTAAGCGCGCTTTGCTGGCGCGCTTGTAAATGGCTATTTATAAAATCAAATGACATAGCAATACACAATATTAAGCAGGATAAAATAATTCTGAACTGGCTTTATCGGCCACTTTAGAAGATAACGACGCAGCAACGGCTTCATCTGAATAGTCTTCGGCCGTTTCAGGGTTCATACCCAGCTTTTTAATTAATTGCATATCAGCATCAGCTTCTGGGTTTTCGGTAGTCAGCAGTTTATCACCATAAAAAATGGAATTAGCACCGGCAAAAAAACACATCGATTGCATTTGCTCATTCATTGCGCTGCGCCCTGCCGATAATCGCACATAGCTGTGCGGCATCATAATACGCGCGGTGGCAATAGTACGAATAAACTCAAACTGATCTAAGTCGTCTACGTTTTCAAGCGGTGTCCCTTTTACTTTTACTAGCATATTAATAGGGACGCTTTCTGGTTGCTGCGGCAAATTAGCCAATTGCATTAATAACCCATAACGATCGCTGGGTTGCTCACCCATACCGACAATACCACCCGAACAAACTTTCATACCGGCATCACGCACATGATCAATAGTGTTTAGTCTGTCTGCAAAGGTACGGGTAGATATAATTTGTTCGTAGTATTCAGGTGAGGTATCTAAATTATGGTTATAGTAGTCAAGCCCTGCATCACTCAATGCATGCGCTTTTTCATTGGTGAGCTTACCTAGGGTCATACAGGTTTCAAGGCCAAGCTCTTTTACTTCTTTAACCATTTTTGAAATGTACGGCATATCACGATCTTTAGGATCTGACCACGCAGCGCCCATACAAAAACGGGTGGCGCCTTTTTGTTTTGCAAGGCGTGCTTGCTCTACTACTTTTTCTACTTCTAGTAAGCGCTCTCGTTCTAGGTCGGTTTTATAATGACCAGACTGCGGGCAATATTTACAATCTTCAGGGCAAGCACCTGTTTTTATTGATAGTAAAGTAGAAATTTGCACCTGATTAGGATTAAAATTAGCACGGTGTACGGTCGCGGCTTTAAAAAGCAGATCGTTAAACGGCATTTCAAATAAGGCTTTAACCTCGCTATGGGTCCAATCGTGACGAACTGTTGCAAGCTCCATAATACTCTCTTTTATTTTTTGCTCTTGGTGTTATTGGCTTAGAATACGTATTGCCGTACCATTGTCAATGAAACCCATATAGCTAAAGTTTACATATGAGCACAAAACATACAATAGACCTTGATTTTGACCGAAATCACATTTGGCACCCTTATACATCAATGACTCAACCAATTCCGGTTTATCCTGTTACACACGCCAATCACAACCTTATCCAATTAGAAACAGGCGAGAAACTCATTGACGGTATGGCCTCTTGGTGGAGCGCAATACATGGCTACAATCATCCCGTTTTAAATCATGCGATGACAGAGCAAATCAATAAAATGAGCCATGTAATGTTTGGCGGCATTACCCATTACAGCGCAGTGGAGCTTTGTAAAAAGCTAGTAGCAATAACGCCCGAGCATTTAAATAAAGTATTTTTAGCCGACAGCGGCTCGGTAAGTGTTGAAGTAGCGATTAAAATGGCGCTGCAGTATTGGTTAAGCCAAGGCATTAATACTAAACAAAAGTTAATGACTCCGTTTAAGGGCTATCATGGCGATACCTTTGCGGCCATGAGTGTGTGCGATCCGGTTAATTCTATGCATAGCTTGTACTCTGGCTTTTTACCTGAGCATGTATTTGTACCTGCACCTGTTAGCCAATTTCATGACGAGTTTAATCAAGCCGAGGCGGATGAACTAGAACACTATTTTTTAAAACACCACCAGCATGTTGCCGCCTTTATTATTGAACCCATAGTACAAAACGCGGGAGGAATGAACTTTTATCACCCTGAATATTTAGCCTGTGTGCGCAAGTTATGTACTCAATACGATGTATTGCTCATTTGTGATGAAATTGCCACAGGCTTTGGCCGTACAGGTAAAATGTTTGCTGTAGAGCACGCCAATGTACAGCCAGATATACTTTGTATTGGCAAGGCACTCACCGGCGGCACCATGACCTTATCAGCCACGTTAACGACCGACAAAATAGCAATAGGCATTAGCGAAGGTGAAGCCGGTGTTTTGATGCACGGACCTACATTTATGGGCAATCCACTCGCCTGTGCTGTGGCATGTGCCAGTATAGACTTATTGCTTGAACAAGATTGGCAAAAACGAATTTGTGAAGTAAACCAAGCACTTCAACAATTACATCAGTGTGGCTCACTTACTGATGTAGCTAATGTGCGCACTTTAGGTGCAATTGGCGTGGTAGAGCTGACAGATGAGGCAGGAATAGTAGATGTAGCTAAAATACAGGCTTATTTTGTTAGCCAAGGAGTGTGGATACGCCCGTTTGGGAAGTTAATTTACTTAATGCCACCGTATATAAGTGACGATATCAGTATTAAACAGCTTTGCGATGCTATATATAACGCCATAAAGGGTAAACATTACGTATAGATGGTTAATTATTTTAGCCACTAAAGTTAAAATTAAATTGATATTTCTATTTAGTTATTATTCCTCTGTAAAGTTTAGTAAATTTAACCCTTTGGCTCGATTTAGTGTGTTGATCTAAGGGATGTTTAGGGATATGATAATGACTATCATTTACAATAACATTTATGGACTCACTTGCTATGAAAATATTACTTAAGCCTGCCAAGACATTAAGTGCAACTTTTTTACTCGCTTCTGCGATTTTTGCACAACCGGCACTTGCTAACGGCCCAATTGGTGAGCATGTTAATCACCTTCAAGCTAATTTAAAAACCTACAACGAAGACGTTGAGTGGATGGTTTCAAAGGTTGATACCCTAGTAAGCGATTACGAGAAAAAAGGCGCTAAAGCAGTTAACACTGATGACTTAATTGAGTACTGGGAATCGGTTAAATTTCACAGCGCTATAGAAACAAATTACGTTCCTGTGTATGCCTCTATATGGCAAGGTTTGTATGGCATAAAAATGGCTATTGATAACAAAAAGCCAGCCTCAGAAGTACGTTTGCAGCAACAAGCAATGAACAATGCTTTATGGCAAGGCCTAGGCGCAGTTAAGTTAGCGGCTCAGTTTCAACAAAAAGGGTTATTAAAAAGCGTTAAAGCCACAGCAACAAAAGAAATGACGCAAAGCGCGACCATTGACGAAATTAAACACAAATTAGACCGAGTGGTTGCTAAATACGCAGAACGTTTAAGCGATGAAGCAACCAGCATAGTTCACGATACTTACTTGCATTTATTTGAAGGCGTTGAAGGCACACTCATTGAGCAAGACGCTAACTTAGTAGAAGTACTTGAAAAAGACTTTAACGTAACCCTACCGCAGGCTATTTCAGCTAATAAAACAGTAGACCAAGTACGTGACGTAGTTGTTGATATGCAAACTAAGTTAACTCGTGCACAAACGCTAATTGAAAAAGCAGAAAAGTCACGTAAGGATGTATTTTAAGTGGAACGCAGAACCTTTATTCAAGGCTTAGCTGCGTTAGGGATAGCTGGCGCTTTGCCGCTATCGCTTTCACGCGCGTTTGCCGCTGATATTGCCAACCCCGTGTCGGTAGATACATTACCTAAACTTAAAGGCGCATTGACCCTTTATTTAGGGCGTGGTGAAGGTGGCTTATACGAAAACGTTTTACAAGCCATTCAAAAAAAGAACCCGGATTTAGACCTAGCTATTCGACGCGGCCCAACTGCAGCTTTGGCTAATACGATTGTTGCCGAAGCCAAAGCGGGTGTTAAACGTGCAGACTTATTTTGGGCTGTCGATTCGGGCGCTATTGGTTTAGTAACCGATGCAGGGCTTGCTAAACCTATGCCTAGTGATTTATCTGCACAACTACAACCACAGTTTAGATACGATGAGTGGGCACCTGTAACTGGTCGTATACGTACTTTGCCTTTTAATACTGAGCGTTTAACCAAAGAGCAAATTCCAACAAGCATTATGGAAATAGCCGACAGTGATTTAAGTATTGGTTGGGCACCCGCTTATGCTTCTTTTCAATCGTTTGTTACCGCTATGCGAATTTTAGAAGGCGATGATAAAACTGCTAAATGGCTTAAAAAAGTGCAAAAACGCTCAAAAACTTACGCTGGCGAACTCGGTGTAGTAATGGGCGTTGAACGTGGTGAAGTAGATATTGGTTTTGCTAATCACTACTACACGTTACGTTTGAAGTCTGGTAAGCCCGACGCTAAACTCGATCTTGCATTTACAGAGCAAGATGCCGGTTGTTTAGTGAATGCCTCCGGTATTTTATCGCTATCTGACGACCCACTAGCAACTAACTTTATGCGCTATTTACTCAGCGTTGAAGTACAGAGTTATTTAGCGAGCGAAGCGTATGAAATTCCGCTAGTAAATGACATAAAGCAACCTGATGGCTTGCCTAAATTAACCAGTATTTCGCCACCTAAAATAGACTTAACCCAGTTGGCTGACTTACGTCCAACTATTGACTTAATGCGCAGCAGCGGCGTTTTATAATGCGAATACCACCATCTTATCCTATGGCGCTGCTTGCAGCGCTTGTTACCCTTACCCCTATTTTTGTTTTAATAACGCTTGCCAGTGACGCAAGCTCTTTTTTTGATAGTCATAATTTAACTATTTTAGGCAATACCCTGTCGTTAATGGGATTAACCGTATTAGGCTCAATTTTAATTGGTGTGCCACTGGCATTTATTAGCGCCTATGTGCAGCTGCCGTTTAAAAAGTTTTGGCTGGTGGTGTTTGCCGCCCCTTTAGCTATACCAAGTTATATTGGGGCATTTACGCTTTACGCTGCATTTGGCCCTGGTGGTGAAATACATAACATACTTGGTTTTGAAACCCCTTCTATGTATGGCTTAACTGGCGCCGCCATTGTAATGACCTTGTATACCTTCCCGTTTGTAATGATGACAACCCGCTCCTCCCTACTTAGTCTTGATGCGAGCATGGTCAATGCAGCGCGTACATTGGGGATGTCGATGACACAAAGCGTGTTTAAAGTTATTTTACCCCGTGTTGTAAATGGTATTGCTGCGGGCTCATTACTCGTTGCCTTGTATACGTTATCTGACTTTGGTACACCGGCAATGATGCGTCTAGATACCTTCACTCGCGTTATTTATGTAGAATATAACGCCTTTGAACTGAGCCGTGCGGCTATGCTGTCTATGCAGTTAATGGTGATTGTTGGCTTTTTACTAATGATTGAATCGCAAATTAATACTGCGTCTGAACGCCAAGGCCGGCCCCTTATTTTATTCCCAAAAAAATGGCAATTAGGCGCGATGTTTGCCACCTTTGCACCAATTTTATTACTTGCTATTGGCTTACCACTCGCAGTATTTACACTTTGGCTAATGCGTGATGGTTTTAGTTCGTTTGATTTTAGTATTGCTTGGCACTCTACTTACGCTTCAGCCATTGCAGCTATTGTTACAGTTATTGTGGCTATTCCTGTAGCGCATGCAGCATTAACTGGAAAAGCAGGTAAAGTAATGGAACGCGTTACTTACTTTGGTTTTGGTATTCCGGGGATTGTTATGGGCACAGCGCTTGTATATGGCGGCTTACAACTGCCATTTTTATATCAAACACTGGGCTTGTTGATCATTGCTTATATGCTACGTTTTTTACCGCTTGCGGTTGGCTCTGTGCGTACCAGCACCGAGCACCTTGATCCAAGCTTAGTAAAATCAGCCCGTGTGTTAGGCGCAAGCCCACGTGAAGCTTTCACACGTATTACTTTACCACTGACTATGCGTGGTATTATTGCAGGGGCCGCTTTAGTCTTTTTAGAGTCGATGCGTGAATTAGAAGCCACACTATTATTGGGTCCAACTGGTTTTGAAACCTTATCTACGTATTTATGGCGTGTTTACGAAGCTGGTTATTTTGGCCGCGCAGCAATACCTGGTTTATTGTTAGTGGTGATTTCGGCGGCGGCTTTAGCTATTATGATGTCTGGCGAGAAACGCAACCAGTTTGAACATTAAGGATTTTATATAAATGCTATCTGTAAGTCAGTTGTCTATAGATTATGGCAGTAATCGTGTTGTTAGTGACTTAAATTTCACTTTAGGTGAAAGCGAAATTTTAATGCTTGTTGGTCCAACAGGTTGTGGTAAAAGTACTATTTTACAAGCCCTAGCTGGGCTTTTACCAATTAGCGAGGGTGAAATTAAAGTTGCTAAATGGACTGCTACACCAAAGTATACTGTAGCCCCTGAAAAAC
The DNA here is from genome assembly GCF_030407535.1 of Pseudoalteromonas sp. APC 3224. GTDB lineage: Bacteria > Pseudomonadota > Gammaproteobacteria > Enterobacterales > Alteromonadaceae > Pseudoalteromonas. Next base: position 18,429 of record NZ_JASDDF010000002.1, read on the forward strand.
GCAGTGTGGGTATGGTGTTTCAAGACTTTGCGCTGTTTCCCCATTTAACGGTTGAGCAAAATGTGTGTTTTAAACTAAAAGACACAAACCCTGCTGATCATTGGATAAAGCTACTCGGTTTAGATGCGTTTAGACATAAAAAACCAGCGACACTTTCAGGGGGGCAAAAACAGCGTGTTGCATTAGCGCGCACCCTAGCCCACCAGCCAGACTTTGTATTACTTGATGAGCCACTATCAAACTTAGACGCGGCTTTAAAAGACATGCTACGTTGGGACATACGTAATGCGCTTAAAGAAGCCGGCGTACCCGCTATTTGGGTAACGCACGATCAAGAAGAAGCACTTTCGGTGGGCGATCGCGTGGGTGTACTAAAAGGCGGAAAAATACAGCAAATTGATAGCCCAGAGCAATGCTTTAGTGCACCCAACAATCGCTTTGTGGCACGCTTTTTAGGTGAAGCTAGTTTTATAAAAGGAACGCTGAATAACGGCCAAGCACTTACCGATATTGGTAATGTTCCCGCTCATGGTGTTGACTGTGAAAACGGTGAGGTAGAGGTGTTACTTCGTCCAGATGATGTATTATTAGTACAAAGCAGTGTAGGAAATAATAGCGAAGTAATTTGGGTACGCTTTGAAGGCGGCAGCAGATTATGCGCCATAAAACTAGCCTGTGGTACTGTGGTTACAAGTCGCGTGAGTCATGAAGTAGTGGTAAATCCTGGTGATAACGTACATGTATCGCTTAGTACCTCTCATCCACTGGCGGCATTTAAAAGCTAGCGCTTTATATATTCTACTTTGGAGGAAACTATGAACGGACCAAATCCAAACAATCCATCACCTATGGAAGGGTTTCCTCAAGTAGGTTATTTAAAAAACTTTATCACCTCTGCGAATATAGACGTTGGTGATTATACCTATTACGACGACCCTGATGGCCCTGAAAACTTTGAAAAAAATGTACTTTACCATTTCGATTTTATCGGAGACCGTCTTATCATAGGTAAGTTTTGTGCGATAGCTAAAGACGTTACCTTTATAATGAATGGGGCTAATCATCAAACCTCTGGCTTTTCTACCTATCCATTTTTTATATTTGACAATGGCTGGGAAAAATCTGCACCTCAACAAGGTGATTTACCTTTTAAAGGTGATACTGAAATAGGTGATGATGTGTGGATAGGTTACAACGCCACCATTATGCCAGGAGTAAAAGTCGGTGATGGTGCCATTATAGCAAGTAAATCTGTGGTAACGTCTGATGTGCCCGCCTATGGCATTGTTGGCGGTAACCCTGCAAAATTGATAAAAAAGCGTTTTGATGATGCGACAATTAATAAACTTTTAGCAATTGCATGGTGGGATTGGAGCAGTGAAAAAATCACCGCTCATTTAGATGCCATTACACACTCTGATATAGAGGCATTAGCTAAAATTTAATAATTACCACTCAAACATGTAGGCCATTTTACTAATCGTTTTTAACGGTATGTTATGGCTATTGCGCTTAGCATATAAGTGTTGCATTGATTTATCTTTCACTTCGCCAACAATGACTTCTTTAACTTGGTAACCTAAAGCAATGGCTGCTTGTGAGTAAGCAATAAATTCCCACTTTTTAATATTGGTGTTATCCACTATTACCAGTTCAATACCTTGTGCTAGGCCATTAATAAAACGGGCCAGGTTTAAATTATGATATTGCGATAATTTAAACTTATCAAAATGGTACTCACCTTGTTCGTTAACAAAGTAATCATCTGTTGAGCAAATAAAATATTGGCTTTCATCTGCACCGGAAAGTTCCTCGGCGAGATTTTGCGCATAATATGACTTACCACTGCCTGGTAGTCCTCGTAAAATAAAAACTTGTTTCATAGCATCCATTTTTTATTAATACGTCAATTCGGTTTATTTGCTAATAATGCCACAAATTGATGAAATTTCAGAGCAACAAATGGTAATAGTGGTTATTTAACTGTAAAAATTGGTTAAAAAAACAACGTACCACTAAAAACTTTTAAAGAGTTGCCCACAACAGTTTTTTTATTTTACTTTACTAGGTATTATACAAGGTTCAAGTGCAGTGACCTCAAATGCTAAAAAGCATGAGTAACGCACAGTTAATTTATATAGTTAGGCAACTTATATCATTGGAGTGAAGATGAGCCATTTAGCGATTTCAGAGCTATTAAAAGGCAATGTTGCGGTAGACAGCCAAGTAACCATTAAAGGCTGGATCCGTACACGCCGCGATTCAAAAGCAGGAATATCATTTTTAGCCGTTCATGACGGTTCGTGTTTTGATCCTATTCAAGCGGTAGTTCCTAATTCACTGAATAATTATGATGAAGTTACAAGCTTAACAGCAGGCTGTTCTGTGTCGGTTACCGGTGTATTAGTACAATCAGCAGGACAAGGTCAATCTTTCGAAATTCAAGCTAACTCAGTAACTGTGTTAGGTTGGGTTGAAAACCCAGACACCTACCCAATGTCGGCTAAACGCCACAGCATTGAGTATTTACGCGAACACGCTCACCTTCGCCCTCGCACTAATATGATTGGCGCAGTAACACGTGTACGTAACTGTTTAGCACAAGCAATCCACCGCTTTTACCATGAGCAAGGGTTTTACTGGATCAGCACGCCAATTATTACTGCAAGTGACTGTGAAGGCGCAGGTGAGATGTTCCGTGTATCAACGCTTGATATGCAAAATCTGCCAATGACGGACAAAGGCGAGATTGATTACAGCGAAGACTTTTTTGGTAAAGAAGCCTTTCTAACGGTATCTGGCCAGCTAAACGGTGAAACATATGCATCAGCTATGTCAAAAATTTACACCTTTGGTCCTACGTTCCGTGCAGAAAATTCAAATACATCTCGCCACTTAGCTGAATTTTGGATGGTAGAGCCAGAAGTTGCGTTTGCTGATTTAGAAGACATCGCAAAACTTGCTGAAAACATGCTTAAGTACGTGTTTAAAGCCGTATTAGAAGAGCGCCGTGACGACATGGAATTTTTCGCATTACGTGTTGAAAAAACAGCTATTAGCCGTTTAGAAGAATTTGTTGAAAAAGACTTCGCCCAAGTTGATTACACCGACGCTGTAGAAATTTTAAAAGCGTGTGGTAAGAAATTTGAGTACGACGTTGAATGGGGTGTAGATTTACAGTCTGAGCACGAGCGCTACCTAGCTGAAGAACACTTTAAAGCACCGGTTGTTATTAAAAACTACCCGCGTGATATTAAAGCATTCTACATGCGCCAAAACGAAGACGGCAAAACTGTTGCTGCTATGGACGTAGTAGCACCAGGTATTGGTGAGATCATTGGTGGTTCACAACGTGAAGAGCGTCTTGATGTATTAGATGCACGCCTTGAAGAGATGGGCTTAAACAAAGAAGACTACAGCTGGTACCGCGATCTACGTAAATACGGTAGCGTGCCACACTCTGGCTTTGGTTTAGGGTTTGAGCGCTTAGTTGCTTATGTTACCGGTATGGGTAACGTACGTGATGTAATTGCGTTCCCACGTACTAAAGGCAGCGCAACTTACTAAGCTAAGCTTTGTAACGTTAAATAAAAAAACCAACCCGCGGGTTGGTTTTTTATTGTCTGATATATTAATGTGCATAAATTGTTATAAATACTAAATCTTTATAAATATTTTTCGTTTATAAAGCATATTCGAAATTACCCAAAAGCCAATAACATGCAATAAAGCAAAGGTGAACGATGCCAATTTAGCGCTCATAACTAAGGCGAGTTGCTGATACATCCAATCCCCTAAGTTTAGCTCTCCAATATTAATTAGTGAATAGCTCAGTACCCACACAGCCGATAATACATATATAAACAGTGGGTTTGATCCATACACAATTAATGGATTAACAAGACGCTCAGGTTTAACAATGTCGCAAAGCCAAACAAAAAATGCCAACACAAAACAAGCAATACCTGATGTGTAGATAACAAAGCTACTGGTCCAAAGTGATTTATTAATTGGCATAACCATTGAGGTTAATTGCCCGATAACAACTGCAACTACACCAATAACTAATAAACGCTTAATGCTTGTCCACTGGTTACTTGTGCTCGTTAACAGGCGGGTCACTTCAAAACCAAATAATACACTCACCACTGCGGGTAACGTACTGATCAGCCCTTCTGGATCAAATGCGAGCCCTTTACCTTGCCATAAATGCGACTCACCTAGTACGGCAATATCAACCGCTCTAACTAGGTTATGTTCGAGTGTATAAGCATTTTCAGCGCCAACACTTAACAGTAATAACCAATAAGCAATTAAGGTAATAACCGATAGCGTTAACACCCCTCGCCTATTTAAAAACAACACACAGATAGACGCTAAAATATAGGCTATCCCTATACGTTGCAGTACACCTAATATTCTTAAGTTTTCAATATTGGTAGTAAAGGGATAAATATTTAAAGCTAGACCAATGGCAAATATAATTGCTCCACGTTTAACTAGTCTTAATACTTGGCTAGCACTGGCTGCACTGTTAGTTTTTTTGAACGAAAAAAACATCGCAGAGCCAATAATAAACATAAAAAACGGAAAAATTACATCCGTAGGGGTACAACCATGCCAATCTGCATGAAGTAAAGGGGCATACACATGGGACCACGATCCCGGCGTGTTTACCAGTATCATTAACGCTATGGTTAGCCCACGCATAGCATCAAGTGCTTTATACCTTGTCATTTTGGCTCCTATTTAATAATTTGTATTCCTACAAATGACAACGCTGTCACTTTGTAGTAAAAAAACTTAAATCGCAAGTAATTTAGATAAGTGGAGTTGATGAATTAAAAAAGCCGCAGAATCAATAATGAAACGGCGGCTTTAAATCAGAATTTGTTACTTTAGGAGCGGTTTATTGCTTTCCATTATAGTGCTTGCTCTAACTGTGGTAAAACATCAAATAAGTCAGCAACTAAACCGTAATCAGCTACTTGGAATATTGGCGCATCAGGGTCTTTATTAATGGCAACAATAACTTTTGAATCTTTCATACCTGCAAGATGCTGAATGGCACCACTAATACCCACAGCAATATATAAATTAGGCGCGACAATTTTACCTGTTTGCCCTACTTGCATATCGTTAGGCACAAAGCCCGCGTCAACCGCTGCACGTGATGCACCAATAGCGGCACCGAGTTTATCGGCAATGCCATTTAATAATGCAAAATTTTCACCATTTTGCATACCACGACCACCCGAAATAACCACATCTGCAGCCGTTAGCTCTGGACGCTCTGATTCAGTTTGTTCAACACTAACAAAACTGCTTAACTGTGAATCAGAGACTGCATCTACAGCGGTTACATTAGCTGGAGCTTGCTCGCCTTGTAAATCAAAGCTACTTGCACGTACTGTGATCACTTTTTTACTATCGAGCGATTTAACCGTTGCAATAGCATTACCCGCGTAAATTGGACGTTTAAATGTATTAGCGTCAATTACATCAATAATTTCTGAAATTTGCGCTACATCTAATAATGCGGCAACACGCGGCATAAAGTTTTTACCTGTAGTAGTTGCACTTGCCACAATATGGCTGTAACTATCTGCAAGTGATAACACTAGATCTGTCATACTTTCAGCAAGTTGATGCTCATAAACTGCATTATCAGCAAGTAAAACATTCGCAACACCCTCAATGCTCGCGAGTGACTCACTCATGGCGCCAAGGTTTATGCCTGCTAATAATACATCTACGTCAAAGCCTAATTTTTTAGCGGCGTTAATCGTTTTTGAGGTTTCTGGTTTTAAGGCACCGTTATCGTGCTCTGCAATTACAAGAGTTTTCATTTAAATCACCTTTGCCTCTGTTTTAAGTTTTTCTACAAGCTGTGCAACGTCTTCAACAATAATCCCGCCACTACGTTTTGCAGGCTCTTCTACACTGAGCAATTCAATACGCGGGGCTAAATCTACACCTAACGAATCAGCCGCAATAACTTCTAATGGTTTACGTTTGGCTTTCATAATATTAGGTAGCGACGCATAACGCGGCTCATTCAAACGTAAATCGGTGGTGACTATTGCTGGTAAATTAAGTGCAACGGTTTGTAAACCGCCATCGACTTCACGAGTGACATTCACTTTGTCATTTTCAATAACCACTTTAGAAGCAAACGTACCTTGACCACGATTAGTCAGCGCCGCTAGCATTTGACCAGTTTGATTATTATCAGAATCGATTGACTGTTTTCCTAAAATAACCAGTTCTGGCGATTCTTGTTCAACTACTTTGGCAAGCAATTTTGCTATATGTAAGGACTCTAAGTTTTGCTCTGTTTCAACATGAATCGCTTTATCTGCGCCCAAAGCTAGTGCTGTACGTAATTGTTCTTGAGATGCTTTAGCGCCAATAGTAACAACAACTACTTCGGTTGCTGTACCCGCTTCTTTTAAACGAATCGCTTCTTCTACAGCAATTTCACAAAATGGGTTCATGGCCATTTTTACGTTAGTTAAATCAACACCGCTGTTGTCAGGTTTAACGCGAGCTTTTACGTTGTAGTCGATCACTCTTTTTATTGGTACGAGAACTTTCATAGGGACTCCATAATTATTTAAACCTATAAGCTAACGTCTACGTCAACCTATTTATTTTATGAAATCAGACTACTTCCTGTTGACGTAAACGTCAACCTAAAATAACCTTAAACTATTCACAACCTGTAACGATTAATTTGCATAACAAAGAAACAGGTTGCTTAGCTTACTTTTTGCCAAATAATGCAAAGGTGAGTCCGTCATAGATAAAGAGGTTATTATGATTGAACGCGAAACCATGGAATTTGATGTTGTAGTTGTAGGGGCAGGTCCTGCGGGGCTTTCAACAGCAATTAAACTCGCGCAGCAAGCACAAGAAAAACAACAAGAGTGCATGATATGTGTAGTTGAAAAAGGCTCAGAAGTTGGCGCACATGTATTATCAGGTGCAGTTTTTGAAACCAAAGCACTTGACGAATTACTGCCAAATTGGCAAGAACTCGGCGCTCCTGTTTCGACTAAAGTGGTAAATGATGAGATTTACTGGTTTAACAACGAACATAAAGCAACCTCAATTCCTCACTTTGCTACACCAAATACATTTCATAACAAAGGTAACTACATTGTTTCTATGGGTAATGTATGTCGCTGGTTAGCAGAGCAAGCGGAAAACCTTGGAGTAGAAATATTTCCAGGCTTTAGTGCGCATTCAGTCATTATTGAAGATGATGTTGTAAAAGGCATCATTACTGGCGATATGGGTGTAGATAAAAATGGCAATGAAAAAGACGGTTACATGCCAGGTATGGAGCTACGCGCTAAGTACACAGTATTTGCTGAGGGCTGTCGCGGTCATTTAGGTAAGCAACTGATCAATCAGTTTGCTTTAGACGATGAAAGTTCACCACAGCATTATGGTTTAGGTTTTAAAGAAATTTGGCAAGTTGATGAATCTAAACATCAATTGGGTAAAGTTGTACACGGAACCGGTTGGCCATTAAGCGGTGACACTGGCGGTGGCGCCTTTATGTATCACAGCGAAAACAACCAAGTGGTTGTGGGGTTAATTGTTGATTTAAATTACTCTAACCCACACTTAAGCCCGTTTGATGAATTTCAACGATTAAAACATCACCCTATTTTCAAAAATACACTTGAAGGTGGAGAACGCATTGCCTATGGCGCACGTGCCATTGCAAAAGGCGGTTTACATTCATTACCAAAAATGCACTTCCCAGGTGGTTTATTAGTGGGTTGTGATGCTGGCACGCTTAATTTTGCAAAAATTAAAGGCAATCATACGGCTATGAAGTCAGGCATGATAGCCGCTGAGGTCATTTTTAATGCGCTACAGAACGATTTAGCTAATAATGATTTAACCCAGTACACCGCTGAGTTTAAAAAGTCATGGGCGTATAAAGAGCTGTATCAGTCTCGTAATTTTGGCCCTGCTATGCATACCTTAGGTAAATTTGCAGGCGGCGCATATAACACGCTTGATCAGAATATATTTAAGGGTGCCCTACCGTTTAGCTTTAAAGATAACGTACCTGACCATGCAACTTTAAAAGACGCTAACCAAGCTGAAAAAATTAACTATCCTAAGCCTGATGGCAAACTCAGTTTTGATAAGCTTTCTTCGGTATTTTTATCTAATACTAATCATGAAGAATCGCAGCCGTGTCACTTAAAACTAAAAGATGCATCAATTCCGATTAACGTTAACTTAGTTAAATTTGACGAGCCCGCTCAGCGCTATTGCCCTGCCGGCGTTTACGAAGTACAAGAAGTAGAAGGCGAGCAATCCTTTGTGATCAACGCGCAAAACTGCGTGCATTGTAAAACCTGTGATATTAAAGATCCGAGCCAAAATATTACCTGGGTAACTCCCGAAGGTGCTGGTGGCCCTAACTATCCCAATATGTAACAACCTTTCTATAGAAATTATAAACTTATCCTAAATTGCAGGGGCTTCGGCCCCTTTTTTGCGCTATGCTGTTAAGTAATATGAATGAATGAGAGTGTGTTATGGCGTCGTCGAGTGTAATTTTTCGTTTTTTAGCAGAGCCAACCGATGTAAATTTTGGTGGTAAGGTGCATGGCGGTGTGGTCATGAAGTGGATTGACCAAGCGGGTTATGCCTGTGCTGCGGGCTGGAGCGGCCACTACTGTGTAACGGTATCGGTTGCAGGCGTTAAGTTTAGCCGCCCTATCTTAGTTGGCCAAATTGTTGAGGTTGAAGCAAAAATTGCACACACCGGCAAAACCAGCATGCAAATTTTTATTCAAGTTCGCTGTGGCGACCCGAAAACGCAAAACCTAGTTGAAACCAATCACTGTGTTATTAGCTTTGTTGCTATGGATGAAACGGGTTACCCTGTGGCGGTACCAGAATTTAAATCGGTTACCGATGAAGACAAAAAACTTGAGAACTACGCAATTAAAATGAAGCAAATAGCCATTGAAACAGAAAACTTATTAGATAAAGTTTAATTTAGTTGCATTTATAGGTATGTAGAAACTACAACAACTTGTAAAAGCTACAATTTTTAATTTTTATGGATTAACTGCACGCTGAACACCTGATTGTTTTGCGTGCCAAAAAAAAACAAAACAGCTCAACAAACACACATAAAGGCCAAATATTATGCGAAATAATACTTGGCACGCTCACTGCAATTAGTAAATCGACGTTTGATGAAATAATTCATCGATATTACTTTTTAAAGGAGCTATATAATGATTAAAACACTTTCTCTTTCTGCACTTGCTTTAGCAACACTGGGTTTTAATTCAGCGGCACAAGCTGATGTTACCGACATGGACTCTCCGCGTATTTACACTGGTATTGGTTATGGCCAATATTCATTTCAGTTTGAAGATAGCGAAAACGACACCGACTTTGATGACGACGCGCAAATGTTAAAAGGTTACATTGGTACCCAATTTAATGAACATTTAAGTCTTGAGCTTGCCTATCTAAATTTTGATGAAGTGAGTGATATAGACAGCAAAGCTGAAATTGATGGCGTATCGTTAGCAGCACGTTTTGCAGCGCCGATCACTGAAGATTTTTCTGTTTATGCAAAAGGTGGTTGGTTTGAATGGGATGCAGACGTTACTCAAGAGCTACCGGTTGGTAGCATCAGCGCATCTCAAGATGGCGGCGACGTGTTTTACGGTGCAGGTATTGAATATGCATTTACAACCAATATGCAAGTGCGTTTAGAGTATGAGCGTTATGAATTAGAAGATGATATTGATCCAGAAATGGATGTTGCGTCAGTATCATTCCAATACATGTTTTAATAAAAGCTTAATTGTTAAAACATTAGGTAAGGCTATTTTTAGCCTTACCTTTTTTATTTCACATTTAAACCTGTTAGTCTAAAAATGAAATACCCCCAAATTAAGCTAATGCCAGCAACGTCAATAAAAGGTAGAATAACGCTCTATTTTTTCTATAACCGAGCATTATGAGCGATTATCAAATTTCGGCTATTGGCCATATTCAATCTCCGTATAAACAAAAATTTGCCATTCCTAGGCAACCTAGATTAGTACCCGAGGCTAAAGCTAAACTGATTTTTGCCAAAGAATTTAATCGTGAAGAATTTGTTCGCGGATTAGATGAATTTAGCCATATTTGGCTGTTATTTCGTTTTCATGAAACTGCTGATAAAGGCTATTCAGCAATGGTTCGCCCGCCGCGCCTTGGCGGTAATGAGCGTAAAGGCGTGTTTGCTACTCGAGCAACTTTTCGTCCAAATGCCATTGGCATGAGTGCAGTAAAGTTAGAGGGAATTGAGTATAAAAACGGTCAGTTAGCGTTATTGCTCACCGGTATTGATTTACTTGACGGCACACCCATCGTAGATATAAAACCTTATTTACCCTATTCAGACTCATTACCCGATGCAAGCGCTGGATTTGCTGATACGCGCCCAGAAACTCAAATGAGTGTTGAGTTTAGCCAACAGGCTATAGAATTTATAAATAAACAAAGTCACTACCCCGAGCTACAAGCGTTTATTAGTAATGTGCTAAAACAAGATCCGCGCCCTGCCTACAAAAAGCAAAAACAAGGCGTGCAAAGTTATGGTATGAATTTGTATGAATACAATATTACTTGGCAAGTGACTGACTCTCATCATCTGGTTACTCATATAGAGATCAGTTAAGTCAGCAGTAAAGCCCTGCAATGGCTATAAAATGCGATAAAAAAATCACTTAGCGCTTTAGTGTCAATGCAACCGCTGGTAAACTGAGCGCCTTAATTAAAAGAACATATCACTCTATTTCGGAAAAAACATGCGTACTAGTCAATATATACTCGCTACACTTAAAGAAACGCCGTCCGATGCGGAAATTGTCTCGCATCAATTAATGCTTAGAGCCGGAATGATCCGTCGCGTCGCTTCGGGTTTATACACTTGGCTTCCCTCTGGCTTACGTGTGCTAAGAAAAGTAGAAAACATAGTACGCGAAGAAATGGATAAAGCCGGCGCAATTGAAATGCTAATGCCTGTTATTCAGCCTGCTGATTTATGGGAAGAGTCTGGCCGCTGGAGTGAGTTTGGTCCTGAGTTAATGCGCTTTACCGACCGTCATAATCGTGAATTTGCCATGGGCCCTACCCATGAAGAAGTGATCACCGATTTTGTTCGTAAAGAAATTAACAGCTACAAACAACTACCAATTACTTTGTACCAAGTACAAACTAAAGTACGTGATGAGCGCCGCCCACGTTTTGGTGTTATGCGTGCCCGTGAATTTACTATGAAAGATGCCTACTCATTCCATTTAACCGATGAATGTTTAGATGCAACGTATCAAGTAATGCACAAAGCCTACTGTAATATTTTTGAACGTTTAGGCTTAGATTACCGCCCAGTAATTGCAGATACAGGCTCTATTGGCGGTAGTGTATCGCATGAGTTCCATGTACTTGCTGAATCTGGCGAAGATGCCATTGCTTTTAGTGATGCCAGCGACTACGCCGCTAATATTGAAAAAGCCGAAGCATTAGCGCCAACTGAAGCTCGCCCAGAAGCAAGCAAAGAGTTAAAAGCATTCCCAACGCCTGATGCTAAAACAATTAATGAGCTTAAAAAACACTATGGTGTAAAACCCCATCGCGGTGTTAAAACATTAGTGGTTTATGGTACTCCTAATGAAGGCGGCGTACGCGGGCTTGTTGCATTAGTACTGCGTGGCGATCACGAACTTAATGAACTCAAAGCTGAAAAGCACCCATTGGTTGATTCTCCACTTGAAATGGCAACCGAAGCAGATATTGTTGCTGCCATTGGCGCAAAACCAGGGTCTTTAGGCCCAGTTGGCTTAAACATGCCTATTATTGTTGATAGAACAGCGAATGTAATGGCTGATTTTGTAGCCGGTGCCAATAAAGATGGTGAGCACTTTAGCGGTATTAACTGGGATCGCGACGTAACAAACTACGAAGTTGCTGATATCCGTAATATTGTAGAAGGCGATCCTAGCCCATGTGGCCAAGGCACGTTGCAAATTAAACGCGGTATTGAAGTGGGTCATATTTTCCAGCTAGGTACTAAGTACTCAGAAGCATTAAAAGCAGGTGTACTGAGCGAATCAGGTAAAAACCAAATAATGACTATGGGTTGTTATGGAATTGGTGTATCACGTATTGTTGCTGCAGCTATTGAGCAAAATAACGACCAATACGGTATTACATGGCCTAAAGCTATCGCGCCTTTCGATTTAGCAATTGTGCCAATGAATATGCATAAATCGCATCGAATTCCTGATATTGCTAATAACCTATATCAAGGTTTAAAAGATGCAGGCCTAGATGTGCTATTTGATGACCGTAAAGAGCGCCCTGGTGTTATGTTTAACGACATGGAATTACTTGGTGTACCTTACACACTTGTTATTGGTGAGCGCAACCTTGATGAAAACAAGGTTGAACTTAAAAACCGTCGCACCGGCGAAAAACTTATGATTGATATCGATAGCGCAATTGAAACTATTAAAGCGCAATTTACATCATAAGTCTTAAGTTAAAAAAAAACCGCTGTATGATTTTTTCATACAGCGGTTTTTTATTAATAGCTTATAAACCAAGGTTCGCTTATCTAGTTCTAGATAAACACTAAAGCTAAGCATATAGCACTCTCTCTTAATGATAATTTATAAAAAAAGGTCGCTGTGCGACCTTTTTTTATACTTTGCAATTAAAATGGTTATCTAAACAACACGTCTTCGCGGTTAAACCACTTAACACAAAATGCCAGTAGCGCACCGGCTATCAGTGCCGTAGCTAAAAATATCAATCCAACCAGCGTGTAATCGACTGTGCCTTTAATAATTTCTTTAATCGCTAAAGCGACGTTAGTAACCGGAATAAAGGCTGTTTTAGTAGTAAGTTCCATATTAGGCATAACAGAAATAACAATTGGGAAAAACACCACTATACTTAACGGCGTCATGTAATTTTGTGCTTCTTTAAACGAACGTGCATAAATTGATATAGCCAATGCTAATGAAGAAAAAATTGCTGCAACTGGCAATAGTAATACAAAAATCATTAGCAAGTCTGTAATGCCTAAAGTGCTAAACGCAGCTTTAATAAACTCTAGATCAGCAAATGCCAGTGCTAAGGCTATCCACCCACCCATACTAATCACGGTAATAGTAGTTGATGCGATTGAAGTAGTGAGTAGAGTAATAAATTTACCCAATACTAGCTCAGTACGAGTAATGGGTGTAAGTAATAACGTTTCTAAAGTACCACGTTCTTTTTCGCCAGCGCCTAAATCAATTGCTGGGTAACTTGCCCCCATTAGCACTAACGGGATAAGTAAATAAGGTAAAAGCCCACCCATCTTTTCACCTAAGTTTTCACGTTTGTCTGCAGTATCAACTTTAACCACATTAATAGGCTTTAAAATAGATTGTTGTGCGCTTTTATCGATACCAAAGCTCAATAGTTTACTTTCTTGAAGTGTATCGCTGTACTCTTTAGCAAGCTCTTTTACTCGCTCAAATAAAAAGTTAATTGATTTTGAATCATTAAATACAACTTGCCATTCACTTTGCTTTTTATCATCTAATGTTTGCACTGCATCGCTTGGTAAGTATATGCCCATGTCGATATCACCAGCAGTTACGCCTGCTTTTAGCTCCTCAACACTATTGAAGGTTTTATCGCCTTTATATAGCTCAAAGCTTTTATGATAAAACACTTTATCAGTAAATTCTGGGGCAAAGTCGCCATTGATAATTGCATAGGTATTTACCTTTTGCTCTGCATCAAGCGCAGCTTGCGAAGAGATAAACGCAACCACAGCAAATAACAACGGAAAAACCACAATCGGAAATACCACCACGAATAACAAGGTTTTTTTATCGCGTACCAGCTCTGTTAATTCCTTTTTAAAAACTTCAAACATCTTGCTTCTCCGTTAATATGTTCATAAACGCTTGGTTTAATTCTTCGCTGTTACCTGCTTGTTTAAATTCAGCGAGGGTGCCATCAAAACAACTTACACCTTCATTAATAACCGCTACACGGTCACATAAAAGCGCAACTTCATCTAAATGGTGCGTAGAAAATATAACAGGAGTGCCTTGTGCTTTTAAGCCTTTAATAAAGTTAATCACTGTTTGCGTGGTCATAATATCAAGCCCGGTAGTTGGCTCATCAAGAATAACAACGTCTGGGTGATGCACCACAGCACGCGCTATGTTGGCTTTTTGCTTCATACCGGTTGATAAGTTTTCAGCACGTTTATCAATAAATTTATGCATATCGAGTAAGGTAAATAACTCTTCACAGCGTGCCTTGATTGCCTGCTTGCTCATGCCATGTAGCTTTGCAAAATATTCGATATTTTCTTTTACCGTTAAACGGCCATATAAACCAGTAGAGCCAGACAAAAACCCGATAGATTTACGCCCAATGAGTGGCTTTTTAATTATGTCATTTCCAGCAATAGTAATACTGCCATCATCCGGTTTTAATGCGGTTGAAATCATTCTTAAGGTGGTGGTTTTACCCGCGCCATTAGGCCCTAACAGCCCTAATACTTCGCCTTTTGCACAGCTAAAGCTGACATTTTTTACTGAATGAAAAAAGTCTTTATCTTCGCGTGGGTCTACTTCATCTGTTTTATTTTTTTTATGATCTTTGGTGAGCTTAAACTTCTTCTTAAGCGCGGTGACTTCTATCATTTTCGTGTCCTTCGTTTCGGTCTAAAATAGTCCGTGTTGTCGTAAAATGATGAATTGTTATTCTCCTCACACCAACCAGGAACACCTAATAAGGGTAAGGGTGAAAGCTGTTTATTATCGGCTAAACAATCATCATTTTTAATCATCTCATAAAGTTGCTTATCTAGGTACTGATATTGCGTTACTAAATCTTTACAAAATATTTCATCGGGTACATTCACAAATAATGCTTTGCCTGTGAGCCCAATATAAGGTTTGGTCAACATTTCGTAATTAGCGTGGCCAAACATGAATGGCGCTATAGTTTTACCCCACTGCTCTCTATGCGTTATAAATGCTGTTTTCCATTGGTGGTCTCTTAAGCACTCTTTCCAATTAGAATCACTAATAGCTAAAACCACACCGCATTCGTCAAATAGGGTTAATGCGTTACGATGTTTGCTACGCTGTTTTAACCCATGAACTGCTATTTCATCAACATGACGCTGATTGATAAGGGCTTTTGTTTTTGGGAATAAACACCAAATAAAACCACCAAACAGATCATGCCAATTTTGTTGGCGAGTAGGTACTTCACCAGTTTCAAAAATAACTTGTTCATAATAACGCTCAGCAAAGTCAACCTTTGCATCATCGATAAAACGAACGGGGAGATTATTTGCGTTTATGGCATTTAAGTACGGGGCAAAATACGCAGGTTCTGGCCAGTCTGTTTGTTGATGAATTTTAAACAGCTGACGTAAGTGAGCAAATGCCCCTGTGTTTAGGCTCGTTGCTTGGAATTGTTCTGGGGGAGTAAAACGCTTCATTGTTACCTTTACTGTACATTTTTATCCCTAACAGTTTACCGCAAAAACTGGTTCTAATTAACAGAAGTTCATATACTAGGGCCACTTAGAACAAAAAAAGAGCCAATATGAAACGTTATTTTTCTTTGTCCTTAATCACAACCGCGATTCTAGCGGGTTGTGCAACAACAAGTATCACTTCTGACGATGTCGCGAAAGGCTATAACAGCATTCAAGCCGATGAAATTGCTAAGCATGTAAAAGTGTTAGCTTCTGATGAATTTGGTGGTCGTGCTCCTTCATCTGAAGGTGAAAAGCTTACGCTTAACTACTTAACAAAAGAATTTACTGCATTGGGCTTTGAACCGGGTAACGGTGATAGTTTTTTCCAAGAAGTCCCGCTTGTATCATTAGAAGCAGACTCTGACATGGTGCTTAATATTGGCGGTAAAGACTACCAATACAAAAAAGACATGGTAATGGGTAGTAGCCGTATAAGTGCGCAAGAAGGGATTGAAAATTCAGAGCTGGTATTTGTCGGCTACGGTGTTAACGCACCTGAATATAATTGGAATGATTACGAAGGCCTAGATGTTAAGGGTAAAACCGTCGTGATGCTGGTAAATGATCCTGGTTTTGCAACTAAAGATCCAAACTTATTTACCGGTGATGCCATGACCTATTACGGGCGCTGGACTTATAAATACGAAGAAGCAAGCCGTCAAGGTGCAGCGGGCGCTATTATCATTCATGAAACGGCTCCTGCTTCTTACCCTTGGTCAGTGGTTGAGAACTCGTGGAGTGGCGAGCAGTTTGGTTTTGTAAAAGATAATAACAACATGGATCGTGTTGCTGTTGAAGGTTGGGTTACTGTTGATGTAGCAAAAGAGCTATTTACTAAAGCAGGTCTTGATTTTGATACTGCTAAAGCAGAAGCAGCTAAAGGCGCTTACCATGTAGATATGGGCGATTTAGCTGCCACTGTGAATGTAAAGAATACCATCAAAAAATCGGTATCTTATAACTTTATTGCCACTCTTCCTGGTAGTAAAACGCCAGATGAGCATATTATTTACTCTGCGCATTGGGATCATTTAGGAACGGATAAAAATCGTAAAGGCGATCAAATTTATAATGGTGCCCACGATAATGCGACAGGTACAGCCGGTATGATCGAAGTGGCTGAAGCCTTTACTAAACTAGGTAAACGCCCTGACCGTTCAATGACCTTTTTAGCGGTAACCGCTGAAGAACAAGGTTTGCTTGGCTCAAAATATTACGCCGCTAACCCGGTTATTCCGGCAAATAAAACCGTTGCTAATATTAATATGGATAGCTTAAACCTATTAGGAAAAGTAAAAGATATTAGTGTGGTGGGTATTGGTAAATCGCAAATGGATGAAATACTAGCAACGGCAGCTAAAGAGCAAGGCAGGACAGTATCAGGCGATCCTAAGCCATCTTCAGGTGGTTACTACCGCTCAGATCACTTTGCCTTTGCCAATATGGGTGTACCTGCTATGTATGCCGGTGGTGGTTCAGAAGCATTTGACGAAGAAACGGCTAATTATCGCAAGCGTATGAGTTTAGTATTGCGCGGTTGTTACCACCAGCCTTGTGATAGATATCGTGATGAGTGGGATTTATCAGGTGCGGTTCAAGATTTACAACTATTTTATAAAGTAGGTTTTGATATTTCACAGCAAACTCAATGGCCTACTTGGAATGAAAACTCAGAGTTTCAACGTAAATAAGCGTTTTCAAGCAATCACCTAAATGATATTGATTATCATTTAATAAAATAGTACAGTGCGATCTAGTTTTTTAATTAGGTCGTACTGTATGTTTTTAACAGAACATTTGGGAGTTATTTCGCCAGCTGCAAAACGTGTTTTTCATCAAAATAAACGCCTAATTTTACCACTGTTAATTTTAGTTTGTTTAGCCCTGCCCAGCTTACGCACTATAACAATCACTGCACTTAGTGATGCTTTTTTTCAAGTCAGTGTGTTTGTTGCTGCGACCCTATTTATTTACTACTACGCGATTGATCATTTACCCCAACTAGAGCTTCGTTATCTAAATGCTAAGTCTCCTGTATTAGAGGTCAGCTTTGCTGCTTTTTTAGGTATGCTGCCAGGCTGTGGTGGTGCAATCATTGTGGTTACCCAATTTACCAAGGGACAAGCAAGCTTTGGGGCTATTGTTGCGGTATTAACGGCTACAATGGGTGATGCGGCATTTTTATTGTTAGCTACCCGCCCTACTGACGGGTTATCGATAATGGCAATAGGCTTAGTCGTTGGAACGCTAACAGGCTTACTGGTTAATAAACTACATAAAACGGGTTATTTATGCCCTACCAATCAAAAGCAAACACAGCCAGTGACTGTATTGCCAACCAAAATAATAAAATTGAGCAAGCCTATTTGGTTAATGGCTATTATTCCTGGGTTACTGATTGCTTTTATACTGGCGTTTAATATTGATTTAAGCCAATTTGGCAATCATGTAGTAAATGCGGTCAGTTTTTTTGGCGCATTAATGGCATTGTTTGTGGTGTTTATGTGGGCGCTATCATCAAAAGGTGAAAGCTATAAGGAAGTGACCTCAGAAGACGATCTATGCAGCCCGCCTTCAAAAATAACAAAAGTACTGCAAGATACTCATTTTGTAACCGCGTGGGTGGTTGCCTCCTTTATATTATTTGAACTACTGGTGAGCGTGTTTGGTCTTGATTTAAAAACATGGTTTGTAAATTATGCCTATTTAGCGCCGTTAATTGCGGTATTAATTGGCTTCTTACCCGGTTGTGGACCGCAAATCATTGTCACCACGTTATACATTCAAGGCGTGATACCGTTTAGTGCTTTAGCAGCGAACGCGATTTCTAACGATGGCGATGCGCTTTTCCCTGCCATTGCTATGGCACCCAAAGCGGCCATTATTGCCACACTATATACCGCAGTTCCGGCGTTATTAGTTGGATATGGACTGTATTTTTTCAGCTAAATCGGTCTACCTTTTATTCATTACTTTTCAAGATATAAAAAAACCAGCTAATAAGCTGGTTTTTTATTAATGAAAAAAATTAGCGCATTGCCATCATCATTTTAGCTGGCTGCTCTAAGTATTCTTTCCATAAATTATTAAAGCGCGCTATCGTGCCGCCATCAATTACACGGTGATCACCTGACCAACTTACTTGCATAATTGCACGTGAAACTACCTGCCCATGCTGATCAAAGCGTGGAAGGTGCTGTAATTTACCAAGTGCAACAATGGCGACTTCTGGCTTATTTATGATTGGCGTTGCAATAGTGCCGCCAATTGCACCAATGTTAGAAATGCTAATAGTACCGCCCTTTAAATCATCAGGTGCAACTCGCCCTTCGCGAGCAGAATCAGTAAGCTGAGTTAAACTGTTAGCAACCTCTACAATGCTTTTAGTTTGACAAGCTTTAATATTAGGCACTAATAAGCCCACTTTAGAATCTACCGCAACCCCAATATTATGATCGTCATAGTAAGTAATTTCGCTACAATCATCATTTACTTTTGAGTTAAGTACTGGAAATTGACTCATTGCCAACGATAACGCCTTAATAAAGAATGGCATCATAGTTAACTTAACGCCCTGAGCTTTATATTGCTCTTTTAGATCTGCTCGAAGTGCAATTAAATCAGTTAAGTCAATTTCATCACTGTAGGTAAAGTGTGGAATAGTTGAAACCGACGCCACCATTTGTTTTGCCATTGCCGCTTTAATGCCTTTAATCGCTTCTGTTCGCGTTCCACCTGTGCTCGTTACATGTTCAGTAATGCTGATTTTTTTACTCTCAGAAGCTTGTGGTTTATTAAGCTCAGAAGTATCCATACCAGATGGCACTTCATTTTTTATAAACGCTTCAATATCTTGTTTATAAATACGACCATTTTTACCACTGCCTGGTACGCAAGTTAAATCTACATCAAGCTCTCGCGCTTTACGTCTAACCGCAGGTGAGGCAACTGCTTTTTCGTTAACAATCGCAGTTTGTGTTTGTTTAGCCGGTGAATCGGTAGTTGCATTGCTTTGTGCTTTTACGACCGCTTGATTAACATCAACATCTTCTTTTGCGGCTTGACCTGCTATGGTCATTTGAAACAACGGGCTATGTACTTTGGCAATTTCACCTTTTTGATAATATAGCTTTTGTACAGTACCGGTATATTTAGCCGGTATCTGTACCAACGCTTTATCAGTCATTACATCACAAACAGCTTGGTCTTCTTCAATCTCATCGCCTTCTGCTACTAACCACTCTACAATTTCACACTCAACAATACCTTCACCAATATCGGGTAAGATAAAATCTTCTAAGTGTTCACGAGTAGATGTTGGTGCAGATGATGTTTCAGTCTTTTCGCTGGGTGCTTCCCCGGCAACATCCATTGCAAATAACGGCGCATGTACTTTAGCAATATCGCCTTTTTTGCAATGTAGCTTAGTGATCACCCCATCATGTACCGCAGGAATTTGCACTAAGGCTTTATCTGTCATCACATCACAAATAGGCTGATCTTCTTTTACTGTATCACCTTCTTGCACCAGCCATTCGACTACTTCGCATTCAACAATGCCTTCACCAATGTCGGGTAATATAAAATCTTTAGCCATGGAAACCCCTAAAAGTTCACTGATTGTTTAATTGCGGCCATTACTTTCAATGCATCTGGAACATATTCTTTTTCAAGCGCCAGCGGGTATGGTGTATCTAAACCACAGACACGTAAAATAGGTGACTCTAAATGCAAGAAACACTCTTGAGCGATGGTTGCCGCAATTTCGGCGCCAAAACCATTAGTAATAGGTGCTTCATGACTAACAATAAGCCGACCCGTTTTTGTCACTGATTTAGCAATGGTTTCAACGTCCCATGGTAGAATACTGCGAAGGTCAATCACCTCACAGCTAATACCTTGCTCGCTGGCTTGTTTAGCGGATGCTTCTACTATTTCCATTTGTGCGCCCCACGCCAATAAAGTAACGTCAGTGCCCTCTTGAACTACCTCAGCTTTACCTAGTTCAATGCTGTAATCTTCTTCTGGCACTTCACCCGTAGATGCACGATATAAACGTTTTGGCTCAAAAAATAGCACTGGGTTATCGTCTTTAATACATGCGCGAAGTAAGCCTTTAGCTTGATAAGGGTTACGTGGCACGACAATTTTTAACCCTGGTGTATGGGCAAAATACGCTTCTGGCGATTGCGAGTGATACAAACCACCAGCAATACCGCCGCCGTAAGGTGTTCGTATTGTTAGATTACCCACGTTGAATTCATTACCACTACGGTAGCGAAACTTAGCAGATTCATTCACTATTTGGTCAAACGCAGGAAAGATGTAATCAGCAAATTGAATTTCTGCAAGCGCGGGTGCACCAAATGCAGCCAAGCCATTAGCAAAACCTAAAATGCCTTGCTCTGTAAGCGGCGTGTTGAATACACGGTGCTTTCCGTATTTTTCTTGTAAGCCTGATGTTGCTCTAAAAACGCCGCCAAAATAACCCACGTCTTCACCAAAAATACACGCTTGAGGGTGTTCATTCATGGTGATATCTAAAGCAGAATTAATTGCATGTAGCATGTTCATTTTAGCCATTACTTAATTCTTCCTGCTGTTGTTGGATAGGCATCAGGATGAGCTTTTATATGTGTTTTAAGCTCATCATATTGGCGTTGTAAAGATGGAATTGGCGTGTCATACACATCAGAAATTAATTCTTCTAAGGCTGGTTTATCAATTACTTCAGCGCGTTTAAGCGCCGCTAAAATATCATCACGAATTGTTTCTTTGGCTTTTATATCTTCAGCATCATCTAACCAGTTTTGTTTCACTAGCCATTTTCTAAAGCGCTCAATTGGGCACGCTTTATAGTTTGCTTCTTCGTCTTTTGAACGGTAGCCACTAGGGTCGTCTGATGTTGAGTGCGCCCCTAAACGATAGGCTATCGATTCAATCAGTACAGGTTCACCTTGAGTTGCTGCAATTTCTCGGGCTTTTTTAGTTGCTGCATAAACAGCGAGTGCATCGCTGCCATCAACACGTATGGTTTTAATACCATACCCTACGCCACGCGATGCAATACCATCACCTTTAAATTGTTCATCAGCTGGGGTAGAAATAGCATAACCATTATTACGTGCAAAAAAGATAACCGGTGCCTTGTGCACTGCAGCCATGTTAAGACCTGCGTGAAAATCACCTTCTGAAGCGGCACCTTCACCAAAATAACAAATGGTGACGTTATCAATAGTGCTTGCTAGTTCACCTGTTTTAGCATCGATATGTTTTACTTTTTGACCGTATGCATAACCGGTGGCCTGTGGGATTTGAGTTCCTAATGGCGATGAAATTGTCATGTAGTTAAGTGCTTTAGAACCGTAATGGATCGGCATTTGACGGCCTTTACCAAGATCTAGTTCGTTAGAAAACATCTGATTCATAAATTGGTCAAGCGTAAAACCACGGTAGTGCAACGCCGCTTGCTCACGGTATTGCGCCATAATCATATCATCTTGATCAAGGGCTGCCGCAGAGGCTGTTACCGCCGCTTCTTCACCTAAACACTGCATGTAAAAGCTAACACGGCCTTGGCGTTGAGCACCCTGCATACGTTCATCCAATAAACGAATGAAACGCATGGTTTCGTATAATTTAATAGCGGTTTGTTTAGAAATGTCAGGTGCAGGAGCACTAGGATGAATGTCGCCGTCCTCAGTTAAAATACTAAGGGTTGGAATATTAAGCGCGTGACCGTCGATAAACTCAAGCTCATGGTTAATATTCAGCGATACGTTATTGGGATTACTCATAACCTACCTTCTCTTGTTGTCGGTATCACAGTGCCCCTTTAAATTATTATTATGGGTGATTGTTGCTGAATAAACTTTGCAACATCTGCACTGTATTTAATTAAAGCTGCCAACACTTTACGTTAACGTAAAGTGTTATTCAACAAAACTGTGACCAAACAAAAGTAAATATTGAGCAAAAAACTGGCAAGTTAACTATACATATAATTAACCACTTATTAATCAGTTGGTTAAACTTTCATAACAAGTGGTCTGATGTGTTGAATTAGCTAAAACGACTATCCACCTGCATAGGCACAACCGTTAATAGTGCACGTTGTCCAATAGCAACTTGTGCGTTAGGAAAAATAATCGCTTCCCCTTCTACGTCCGCATAAATTGCATTATCACCATCAGTTGCTAAAAGCTCACCCTTTGCAAAGCCTGTAAAGTTCTCGGCATCATCAGAAAACGGGAAGCTAAAGTTTTGCTCTGTGCGGTTAATTGTGCGATGAACAGAAAACAACTCAAAGTCACTTGCATTAAATTTAGGGTATTCCACTTCTTTTTGACTAATTAATGCAGTTAATGTTTGCTTAGTTTTTGCAAAGCGCGACATGTCGTTTTCACCAAAGGGTTTTACTTGCCCAAGCTCAACGGTAAACGAATCAGCCCCATGCACAAACGATGAATAGTAGCTAAACGTGGTAGCGGGTGATTTCATCATTAATACCGTATTAACCCCGCAACTCAATAAAAACTGCAGTTGCGACTTTTTCCAAGGCTTGCCATGTAAAAATGGGTAAACAGCAAACTTCTCATTTTTAGAACCACGAATAGCGGTATGTAAATCATAATGACAGCGATACGTGTCCTGCTCTGAGCGTGCATAAAAATCGCTAACGTACTGTTCAAGTTTTGCAGCACGAATACGTTCGTCGTTCATTGCGATGCCATCAACAGTGTGGTGCCCATTAAATAAGCGATTTAAGTTCTCTTCTACAAAGCGTTTACCAATATTAATTGACTGAGGGTTACCAAAAATAAATAAAACCCGTTGTTGTAATTCAAGTTTTCCACTAATAATGTGTTTAATCAGTTCATCGCAAATTTCTATAGGGGCTGTCTCATTGCCATGAATTGCACTTGAAAGCACCACATTCTTTGACGTTATACAATCAGGCTCAAATTCAATTACACCGGTATCATGCACGGTTACTTGCGTATTATTATTAAGAGTAAATTGGCCTGCATCCAAATGCCATTCATGGTTTCGAGAAAGCGTTAAAAAATCACCATCATGTTTTAATTGATTAATATATTCTGAAGTGGCTGACATCACTATAAAGCCCTTTTTGTTTTATAAATTGTAGATACAAAAACGGCTGAATAAATCAGCCGTTTTTAATTTTAATTGCAGATTAGCTAATTACTGAATCAACCAGTTTTTTAGCTTCTTTTTCTAATAAGGCTAAATGCTCTTCGCCTTTAAATGATTCTAGATATATTTTATATATATCTTCAGTACCTGACGGACGAGCAGCAAACCAGCCACTTTCAGTTACTACTTTTAATCCACCAATTGCTGCATTATTACCTGGCGCATGAGTAAGCTTTTGCATAATTGGCTCACCGGCTAAGGTATCTGCTTTTACGTCATTTGCACTGAGCGCTTTTAATCGTGATTTTTGCTCAGGCGTCGCTGGCGCATCTAAACGTTTATAAATTGGTGCACCAAATTCTTGCTCTAGTTCTTTATATAACGTAGACGGTGTTTTACCTGTAACTGCAAGAATTTCAGCGGCAAGAAGCCCCATGATAAAGCCATCTTTATCTGTACACCAAACGCTGCCATCAAAACGTAAAAAAGCAGCACCAGCACTTTCTTCACCACCAAAAGCCAACTTGCCTTTATTTAACCCCTCAACAAACCATTTAAAACCAACCGGCACTTCTTTAACTTTACGCTTATTACGCTCAGTGACTTTATCAATCATTGAGCTAGAAACGAGGGTTTTACCAATTTCAACGCTGGCATCCCAGTCACGATGCGTTAGTAAGTAATCAATGGCTACTGCTAAAAAGTGATTTGGATTCATTAATCCATCAGGTGTTACTATGCCATGACGGTCATAATCTGGGTCATTGCCTATCGATAGATCAAAATCATCTTTAAGGGCAATTAAATTCGCCATTGAATAAGGTGATGAGCAATCCATACGAATTTTGCCATCTTTATCAAGTGGCATAAATGCAAAACGCGGATCAACACTGTCATTTACAACGGTTAAATCTAGATTGTATTTTTTCGCAATCACTGGCCAAAAGTTGATGCCTGAACCACCTAATGGATCAATACCTACTTTAATACCAGCATCACTAATCGCTTTTAAGTTAACAATGTGTTCAAGATCATTAATGTACGGTGTCATTAAATCTTCATAGCGGATAAAACCAGAACGCGACGCTTTAGCAAATGGAAACAGTTCTACTTCAACTAAGTCTTCCATTAAAAGCTGATTGGCTCTATCTTCAATCCATTTTGTTACATCTGTATCTGCAGGGCCGCCATTAGGTGGGTTATATTTGAACCCGCCATCTTCAGGAGGATTATGAGACGGAGTAACAACAATACCATCGGCTAATTCATTTGGGTGATTTTTATTATAACTAACAATAGCGTGGCTAATTACCGGCGTTGGTGTGAAGTCGCCATTTTCTTGGGTGATCACTTGCACTTCGTTAGCAACCAGCACTTCTATCGCTGAGTTAAAGGCGGCTTCGCTTAATGCGTGGGTGTCTTTACCCAAAAATAATGGGCCAAATATATCGTTTTGCTTTCTGTAATCACAAATAGCTTGGGTGATTGATAATATGTGGGATTCATTAAATTTCACATCATATGCACAACCACGATGCCCTGAGGTGCCAAAGGCAACACAATGCTCAGGGTTTTGCTCTAGATCAGGCTCATTTAAATAATACGCAGACACTAACTTTGGTACATTCACTAAAACCGATTGTGGTGCAGTTTTCCCTGCGCCGGAATGAATTGCCATGGTATTTCCTTAAAGATAATCACGAATTTTTTCAGCTTGCTCATTGCTATAGCCCAAGCTAAGTGCAACTTCATGCAGCATCATTTTTTTACGTGTAGTATTTGAATTAGTCATCACCCAATATTCACTATCGGTGATGTTTTTAGGGTTCATACTACTACCGCTATTCACTAAGTCTTCTTTACTGGTCGCAAAATAAACACGATCGCGGCCTTTGATATCAAGCACTGCTGAAAAGTCAGTTTTGTGCGTTCGGTAAAATGCACTTAATATAAATAAGAAACGACCAACAACACCTTTTTGCATTGCCAGCTCTTCTTTATTTAAAATATTAAATACGTTCGCATTCTTTTTATTTACCGGCGGTTTCGCCACAGAGGCTGGCTGTTCAACGGCAGCAACTTGTTGTTCTTCAGATGGATTAGACACACTAACAGTTTCATTTTTATGATCAGTGTCTGATTTTGTAGTGTGAATTTTTTCGCCGCTGAGATTTAATAAACGACGTAAAATAGTCGATGCACTTTCACCAATACTCTGGGTATTGCTAGCAATGTACTGATATAACTCGTCGTCTATGTCGATTTGTTTCATGTTCTTCCTGTCATTACGGGTCACATTTTTCTTTCGATATGATTATACCCAAATCACCTCAAGATGCGAGCGTCGTTGGAATTAAAAGCGATATTAGGCAAGACAATATTGCAAATAATAGTCGTTCTATTATTAAAAGCTATGACAAGTATAAATCGCTTTTAAACCCTCACTGCCTTAACATAACTATAATTAATAATGACCAAATAATCAGAGAGCTAGGTATTTTGCATCCAGCGTTTAAATAATATCTGTATTTTTTGCTTTTTTAGTTAATGCTCGGCAAACTATGCGCAAAATTATGGGAGACGTTTATGCAATTAAATTACAAACAAATTGGTCAAGGTCCTGATGTTGTTTTGATCCATGGACTGTTTGGCTCATTAGAAAACCTTAATGTGATTGCAAAACCATTAAGTGAACACTTTTGCGTAACCAATGTCGATTTACGTAACCACGGCCTTTCCCCACACAGTGATGAAATGGATTACCTAGCCATGGCCAATGACATTGTGGAATTAATGGCGAAATTGAAAATACAAAAAGCCCACCTTGTAGGGCATTCCATGGGCGGTAAAGTGGCAATGCAAGTTGCATTAACCCATAGCGAATTGGTCAATAAATTAGTGGTACTTGATATCGCCCCAGTTAGCTACCCGGCTCGTCATACCCAAATCATTGAGGCATTAAATGCAGTAAAAAATGCCTATATTAGTGATAGAAAGCAAGCTGATTTAGTAATGCAACCGTATATAGAAGAGTTAGGAGTACGTCAGTTTTTATTGAAGAGTTTATATAAAAATGATGCAGGGAAATTTGTATGGCGATTCAATTTGTCAGTGCTTGATAATAAATATTCAACAATTACCGACAACATTAATGCAAATAATTCTTGTTTATGCGAAACTCTGTTTATTAAAGGTAATGACTCTGACTACATATTAGCTGAGCACCGTGAAGCAATTAATTCGCTGTTTAAAAATGTAAGTGCAAAAATCATCCATGGTGCGGGTCACTGGTTGCATGCCCAAAAACCACAGGCTGTAAACAAAGCAATCAATGATTTTTTAACTGCAGTTTAATGTTATTTTTGTGGCGTGTTTTTGATTTATCACACTAAATAATTAAAGATTTATGTGCTATAGTACGCGCCGTTTAATTTAAAGGTTATACGTCGATGGTCAGTCAGTTTATTAACGAATTTGATACCTTAGGGTTGTATTTTGGCTTAGCAGGTATTTTTATTTTTATCGGCTTGGCAATTAAAGACGTACTGAAAAGCGGCAATGTGCCTAAATTTGGTCGTTATATTGTGTGGCTGGTACTTTTTTTAGGTTGCTCTGGCTTTATTGCCAAAGGACTTATTCAGGTATTTTGGCAAGGTGCGGGTGTAGGTTAAGCATGGCCAAGTCAGAAACAGATAGAACAACGCTTGATTTATTTGAATACGAGAAACGTCCAGGTAGACCCAAAACCAATCCCCTTCCACGGGATATGCAGTTAAAGGTCAATAAACGTAATCAAATAAAAAGAGATAAAGCACGTGGCTTAAAGCGTGTTGAATTTAAAGTTTCGTCACAGCTGTATCAGGCTTTGAGTGATATGGCAGATGCACAAAATATTAGCCGTAGTGCGTTGATCGAAACAATTTTACAAGAAAGATTGGCTATTGATAGATAAAAGGTTTAAATCCATGGCAAGTGTAGGCATTTTTTTCGGAAGTGATACAGGTAACACAGAACACGTAGCAAAAATGATCCAAAAAGAATTGGGTAAAAAGCTCGTTGCTGTGCATGACATTGCAAAAAGCTCTAAAGAAGAGATAGCTGAATTTGATCTGATCTTATTCGGCATTCCAACTTGGTACTATGGCGAAGCGCAGTGTGATTGGGATGACTTTTTTCCTGAGCTTGAAGAAGTAAGCTTTGAAGGTAAGCTAGTGGCTATTTTTGGCTGTGGCGACCAAGAAGACTATGCAGAATACTTCTTAGATGCAATGGGTATGATCAACGATATCGTGACAGAGCGTGGTGCTATTGTTGTTGGTCATTGGCCAACAGACAGCTATGATTTTGAAGCATCAAAAGGTATGGCGGATGACAAGCACTTTGTAGGCTTAGGGATTGATGAAGACCGCCAGCCTGAATTGACTGAGCAACGCGTTAAACAATGGTGTGCTCAGGTATATGATGAAATGTGCTTAAGTGAGTTAGCAGATTAACCCTCCCTTTTTATGCTAACTGTTTAAAATATTATCAAACAGTTAGCATTTTCCGCGTTAATATTGATATAGATCAATTGTTCTTTGCACTTCCTTCAAAGGCACGTTATCCTAACTGTTATTGTGACGAGTACATCTTGCAAGATGTCTAGTATAACTAAATAAAATTGAGACAGATTTAATGACTGATCATAACTTGGAACTTAAAAAAGCCGGGCTAAAGGTAACTTTACCGCGTATTAAAATTTTAGAGATTCTTCAATCTCCAGATAACCAACACATAAGCGCTGAAGATGTTTACAAGGTTTTATTAGATCTAGGCGAAGAAATTGGTCTTGCGACTGTTTACCGTGTTTTAAATCAATTTGATGATGCGGGTATTGTTAGCCGTCATCATTTTGAAGGTGGCAAGTCTGTATTTGAACTTTCTGGCAGTACTCACCATGACCACTTAGTGTGTTTAAAGTGTGGCAAGGTTGTTGAGTTTGAAGATGACTTAATTGAACGTCGTCAACTCGAGATTGCTGAAGAAAACGGTATTAAGCTAACTAACCACTCTCTTTACCTATACGGTGAGTGTGAAGATAAAGACGCATGTAAGGCGTTTGCACAAAACAACAGTTAATTTTTATTAATTGCATAAAAAAACCTGCTAAAAGCAGGTTTTTTTGTGTCTAAAATAGAACAGAATTACTTCTGATCTATTTTAGCCCATGAGTCGCGCAGACCCACAGTTTGGTTAAATACCACATTCTCAGATTTACTATCACGAGAGAAGTAACCAGTACGCTCAAACTGGAAACCTTGCGCAGGCTGTGAATTTGCCAGTGAAGGTTCTAGTTTTGCATTATTAATAACAACTAACGACTCTGGGTTTAATGTGCTTTCAAAATCTTCTGCTGCTGCAGGATTAGGCACACTGAATAAACGGTCATATAAACGTACTTCCGCCGTCACTGACTCAGGTGCTGACACCCAATGAATCACCCCTTTTACCTTACGCCCATCGCTTGGGTTTTTACCCAATGTTTCAGGATCGTAAGTACAGTAAATAGTGGTAATTTCACCGTTATCGTCTTTTTCAACACGCTCTGCTTTAATTACATAAGCGCCACGTAAGCGTACTTCTTTATCTAGTACTAAACGTTTGAACTTATTGTTTGCTTCTTCGCGGAAATCTTCACGTTCAATAAAAATTTCACGGGTAAAAGGCACATCACGACGACCCATTTCTTCTTTATTTGGGTGATTAGCAACAGACAATGTTTCAACAGTGTCGGCTTCATAATTCTCAATAACGATTTTAACCGGATCAAGTACAGCCATAGCACGCGGTGCATTTTCGTTTAAATCATCACGGATACACGCTTCAAGCATACCCATTTCAACCATATTTTCTTGTTTAGTAATACCAATACGTAAACAAAACTCACGAATTGAAGCCGGTGTATAACCTCGACGACGAAGACCCGCAATCGTTGGCATACGCGGGTCATCCCACCCTTCTACCTTGTTATTTACCACTAAGTCATTAAGCTTACGCTTTGACATAATTGTGTATTCAAGGTTTAACCGTGAAAATTCAATTTGCTGTGGGTGGCATTCAAGGCTGATGTTATCAAGTACCCAGTCGTAAAGACGACGGTTATCTTGGAATTCTAAGGTACATAATGAATGTGTTATACCTTCTAACGCATCAGAAATACAATGCGTGAAGTCGTACATTGGGTAAATGCACCATTTATCAGCTGTTTGGTGATGATGTGCAAAACGAACGCGGTAAATAATTGGATCGCGCAGCACCATAAATGAGCTGGCCATATCAATTTTAGCACGTAGAACACATTCACCTTCTTTAAATTCACCATTGCGCATCTTTTCAAATAATGCGAGGTTTTCTTCAACCGAGGTATCGCGATAAGGGCTATTCTTACCTGGCTCTTTTAATGTGCCACGGTATTCACGCGCTTGATCGGCAGTTAAAAAACACACATACGCTAAACCTTTTTCAATTAGCTCTACTGCATAGCCGTAAAGCACATCAAAATAGTTTGACGAATATTTAATCTCACCATCCCAATTAAACCCTAACCACTGTACGTCTTCTTTAATTGAATTAACGTAGTTAATATCTTCTTTTTCTGGGTTTGTATCGTCAAAACGAAGGTTACATAAACCGTTATAGTCTTTGGCGATACCAAAATTTAGGCAAATTGATTTTGCATGGCCAATATGTAAAAAGCCATTTGGTTCTGGTGGAAAACGGGTATGCGTTGTGGCATGTTTTCCACTTGCTAAATCTTCATCAATTCGGGTTCTAATAAAGTTACTTGGGCGATTCTCGATTTCCGCCATAGGAGTATAAACCTCTGTATATTGCGTGATAACAAAACTAATGCATTATTACAAAAACCAAGCGTAACATACAGTAATAGATACGGGTTTATGTTGGTAATTAACAAAGTTTGTTTAATAAGGGATAGTTTATGAACAAAATTTGTTTTAGCGCAATATTTAAGTCATCAAAGCATTCTATAGTATAAAAATAAACCCAACTTACAGGAACGAAAGATGGCTTCATTAAATCAACACCGTGTTTATATCCCAAGCAATGCTAGAGCAAACCATTATTTATTAGCTGAAATCACGCCAAACGATGAGTTTTATAAGAGCTTTAGTAATATTAATGCGTGTTATCAGCGTATTGCTCGCCAACTATTTGCTGCTTGTGATGAATATGAACTTCACAATGTGCATTTACTCGCCAATGATAAACTGCCGGTCGTGCGATTTCATGATGAGTCTTATCAACTTGAAACCGATAAGCAAATGTTGTTTTTCTATAATCCTCGTTACCATGAAGCACATAAACTTCATTACACCGAAGATCAGCAAAGCAAAAAGATTCGCTTACTGTTTTTAGCCACTGGGGATGATATTCGCGCTCACTCCGCCCAATTCCATAATAATGTACAAAAAGTTTTGGATCTTTTACAACAGCAATTATTTGTAGAGCAACCAAGCTTTAAATTACGTGATCATCAGCATTTGACCTATGATTTATTCGCTAAAGAAAAAGGTAATAAAGAAAGTTACGGTTATAAATTAAGAAGTTTATATCCTCGTTATCAATCAAGACAATGCGAGATACCAAGCACACACGCAGAAATGACCTATGTCACTTTTTCGATACCGATAACTCGTAATATTAAAACGCAGTTTCAGAGCGAGGTTAACAGCCAAACTTATCAGCCGTTCTACACCCACTTTTCAAAACTATTTACCCAGTTATGTGAAGACAATAAACTCACCCACGCTGCAATGGTTGCTAATGGCGCAATGCCAATAATACGCAACAGCCAAGTCGATAGAAATGAAGGAAATGAAGAGCTACAAAAAATTAGTTTTGATATAGAAGATTCAACCCCACAAATAAAAGTATTTTTTGAAGCCGATAAATTAGTCGAAACACTGCATTTTGTCATTGTGGCAGCTGAGCATAATAAACATGAAATTGGCTATGGTCGCTTTATGAACCAAGTAGAAAAAACTATTCATGGATTATGCGATGAGTTAGCAATTAATAAGCAACGCCAAGACTTATCAGTACGCTTTTTTCAGCATATAAGTTACCCATATTAATTAAGCTGAACTGTTGTTAATTAGTTACCTGAACTCTAGATAACAAAAAGGCTCGCAATTGCGAGCCTTTTTAAAGAATAAACGCTAATTACCAGCCTGTTTTTTCTTTAAGTGCTTTACCGATTTCAGCAAGTGAACGTACAGTTTTTACGCCCGCAGCTTCTAATGCAGCAAACTTCTCATCAGCAGTACCTTTACCACCAGCGATGATTGCGCCAGCGTGACCCATACGCTTACCTTCTGGTGCAGTAACACCAGCAATGTAAGAAACAACAGGTTTAGTAACGTTAGCTTTGATGTACTCTGCAGCTTCTTCTTCTGCAGTACCACCAATTTCACCAATCATTACGATTGCTTCAGTTTGTGGATCTTTTTCGAACAATTCTAGAACGTCGATAAAGTTAGTACCAGGAATTGGATCACCACCAATACCAACACAAGAAGACTGACCAAAACCAGCATCTGTAGTTTGCTTAACTGCTTCGTACGTTAACGTACCAGAGCGAGAAACAATACCTACTTTACCAGGCTTGTGAATGTGACCAGGCATGATACCAATCTTAGTCTCACCAGGAGTGATAACACCTGGACAGTTAGGACCAATCATACGAGTACCTGTTTGATCTAGTTTAACTTTAACGTCAACCATATCAAGTGTAGGAATACCTTCAGTGATACAAACAATCAGCTCGATACCTGCATCGATAGCTTCTAAGATTGCATCTTTACAGAAAGGTGCTGGTACGTAAATCACAGATGCAGTTGCACCTGTTGCTTCTACAGCGTCACGTACTGTGTTAAATACTGGAAGACCAAGGTGCGTTTGACCGCCTTTTCCTGGGCTTACACCACCAACCATTTGTGTACCGTACTCAAGCGCTTGCTCTGAGTGGAAAGTACCTTGACCACCAGTGAAACCTTGACAGATAACTTTTGTATCTTTATTGATTAATACAGACATTATTTGCCCTCCGCAGCAGCAACAACTTTTTCAGCCGCGTCTGTTAATGATTCAGCAGCGATGATGTTAAGATCAGACTTAGCAAGTACTTCACGGCCTAATTCAGCATTAGTACCTTCTAAACGTACAACTACTGGAACTGTTACACCTACTTCTTTAACTGCGCCAATGATGCCTTCAGCAATCATGTCACAACGAACGATTCCGCCGAAGATGTTAACTAAAACAGCTTTAACGTTGTCATCTGAAAGGATGATTTTGAATGCTTCAGAAACACGTTCTTTAGTCGCGCCGCCACCAACATCTAGGAAGTTAGCTGGCTTGCCACCGTGTAGGTTTACGATGTCCATAGTACCCATTGCTAGGCCTGCACCGTTAACCATACAACCTACGTTACCATCTAGGGCTACGTAGTTAAGCTCGAAGCTTGCTGCGTGAGCTTCACGTGCATCTTCTTGAGATGGATCGTGCATTTCACGGATTTTAGGTTGACGGTAAAGTGCATTACCATCGATACCAATTTTACCATCTAGACAGTGAAGGTTACCTTCATCTGTGATTACTAGTGGGTTGATTTCAAGTAATGCGAAATCGAAATCGTTGAACATGTTGCCAAGACCCATAAAGATCTTAACGAACTGTTTCATTTGTGTTGGGTTAAGACCCAATTTAAAACCAAGCTCACGAGCTTGGTAAGCTTGAGGACCTACTAAAGGATCAATCTCAGCTTTGTGGATAAGTTCTGGTGTTTCTTCAGCAACAGTTTCAATTTCAACGCCGCCTTCAGTAGACGCCATGAACACAACTTTACGAGAAGCACGGTCAACAACAGCACCTAGGTACAGTTCGTTTGCGATATCTGTACAGCTTTCTACTAAAATTTTAGCAACTGGCTGGCCTTTCTCGTCTGTTTGGTAAGTAACTAGGTTTTTACCTAACCAGTTAGCTGCAAACGCTTTAACTTCGTCGATAGTTTTAACTAGCTTTACACCGCCAGCTTTACCACGTCCACCTGCGTGAACCTGAGTTTTAACAACCCACATATCGCCGCCAATTTTTTCAGC
Organism: Pseudoalteromonas sp. APC 3224; assembly: GCF_030407535.1. Taxonomy (GTDB): domain Bacteria; phylum Pseudomonadota; class Gammaproteobacteria; order Enterobacterales; family Alteromonadaceae; genus Pseudoalteromonas. The sequence goes on from NZ_JASDDF010000002.1 coordinate 52,353, forward strand.
AGCTGCTGCAGCTTCTTCAGGTGTATCGCAAGCGAAACCTTGAGAAACTGGTAAACCATATTCGGCAAAAAGTTGTTTTGCCTGATACTCATGCAAATTCATGATGCTTTATCCAATTTTTTATATTAAAAGAGCTGAATATTTATGCAAATAAACAACTATCCCAAATTGCGTGCCTAGTATAGATCTCATGGCGCTACATGAAAACCCCAGTATGACCTTAGGCGCAAAAAAAAAGCTGTGATTTTAACTCACAGCTTATATTTCATACTACTTAATTAAACATCTAGCAGTAAACGTGTTGGATCTTCAAGTAACTCTTTAATTGTTACTAAGAAACCAACTGATTCTTTACCATCGATTTGGCGATGATCGTAAGATAACGCTAAATACATCATAGGTAAGATTTCAACTTTACCATTAACAGCCATTGGACGATCTTGGATTTTGTGCATACCTAAGATTGAAGACTGCGGTAAGTTAATGATTGGTGTTGATAGTAATGAGCCGAATACACCACCGTTAGTAATAGTGAAATTACCGCCAGTCATGTCGTCAAGTGTTAGCTTGCCATCACGACCTTTAAGAGCTAGTTCACGAATACCTTTTTCGATTTCTGCAACTGATAATTTGTCACAATCTTTAAGTACTGGCGTTACTAAGCCACGTGGCGTAGAAACAGCAATACTGATGTCGAAATAGTTGTGATAAACAATATCATCGCCATCAATTGATGCATTTACATCTGGGAAACGCTTTAACGCTTCAGTTACCGCTTTAACGTAGAAAGACATGAAACCTAAACGGATACCGTGACGCTTTTCAAATACTTCTTGGTACTGCTTACGAAGATCCATTATTGGCTTCATATTAACTTCGTTAAACGTTGTTAACATTGCAGTTGAATTTTTCGCTTCAAGAAGACGATTAGCAATCGTTTTACGTAAACGTGTCATAGGCACACGTTTTTGAGTACGGTCACCCATTGGTGCTGCTGGTGCTGCTTCTGCTTTTGCTGCTAGAGCAGGTGCTTTTAAGAATTGATCAACATCTTCTTTAGTCACACGGCCATTTTTACCTGAACCTTTGATTTTTGAAGCATCAAGGCCTTTCTCAGCAATTAAACGACGCACTGATGGCGTTAGCACATCTGAACTATCGCTTGAGCTTTCTTCTTTGGCTGCTGGTGCATCCGCTTTAGCTTCAGATTTAGCTGGTGCAGCGCCTGCTTTTACCTTACCAATTACTTGCTCACCAAGAACGGTATCGCCTTCGTCATGGATTATTTCACCCATAACGCCGTCTTCTTGGGCAACAACTTCAAGTACAACTTTATCTGTTTCAATATCTACCAAGTTTTGGTCGCGTGTTACCGCGTCACCTGGTTGAACATGCCAAGTAGCAATTGTTGCATCTGCAACTGATTCTGGAAGTACAGGTACTTTAATATCCACTTCTTTACCTTCTGATGCTGGTGCTGATTGCGCCGCAGGCGCGTCTTCTGATTTATCTGATGCTGAGTCATCTTCTTTTGACTCTTTAGTTGCCGGTGCTTCATCTGCATCGCCAATTAAACCGATCACTTGGTCGCCAAGTACCGTAGCACCCTCTTCTTGTGAAATTTCAGTGATTACACCATCGTTTTGTGCAACCACTTCTAAAACCACTTTGTCTGTTTCAATATCTACTAAGTTTTGGTCACGGCTTACTTTGTCGCCAACACTTACATGCCATGTAGCAACGGAAGCATCTGCAACCGACTCAGGAAGAACAGGAACTTTAATCTCTGTGCTCATTGCTTATCCTTTCTTTTCTATAGTAAGCGCGTCGGCAACGAGCGCTTGTTGTTCTTTAGTATGTACTGACATATAACCACATGCAGGTGATGCTGAAGCTTTACGACCAGCATATTTTAATTTTGCATCTTGTGGAATTGCATCAATAAAGTGATGTTGAGAACAATACCAAGCACCTTGGTTTTGCGGCTCTTCCTGACACCATACAAAATCAGTAACATGCTGATAACGTTCAATAATCGTCTTCATTTCGTCATGTGGGAACGGGTATAGCTGTTCAACACGAACAATAGCAATGTTGTCTTGCTCAAGTTTACGACGCTCTTGTAATAATTCGTAGTAAACTTTACCACTACAAAATACAACACGTTCTACTTTCTTAGCATCAATATCATCAATTTCATCGATCACATTGTGGAATACGCCCTCTGATAGTTCTTCAAGCGATGATGTAGCTAATGGGTGACGAAGCAATGATTTTGGCGTCATAACAATCAATGGGCGACGAAGAGGTCTAACCGATTGACGACGCAGCATTGCATAAACTTGTGCCGGTGTAGATGGTACACATACTTGCATATTATGATCAGCACACAGCTGTAAAAAGCGCTCAAGACGTGCAGAGCTATGCTCAGGACCTTGGCCTTCATAACCATGTGGTAGCAAACATGTCAGGCCACATAAACGACCCCACTTTTGCTCACCTGAACTTAAGAATTGGTCAAAAACAACTTGTGCACCATTGGCGAAATCACCAAATTGCGCTTCCCATAAAACAAGTGAAGTCGGCTCTGCTGTTGCATAACCATATTCAAATGCTAATACCGCTTCTTCAGATAGCACCGAATCAAATACTTCAAACGTACCTTGATCTTCACTAATGTTTTGCAGTGGTAAGTATGTTGCACCGTCTTGTTGACCGTGAACAACGGCATGACGATGGAAGAAGGTACCACGGCCAGAGTCTTGACCTGTTAGGCGAATATCAGTGCCTTCAGCTGCAATAGTTGCATACGCTAAAGTCTCTGCCATACCCCAATCAAGTGCTTTTTCACCGGCTGCCATAGCTTTACGATCATCGTATATTTTCTTAACACGAGATTGCGCTTTGTGGTCTTCAGGGTAGCTTGCGACAATGTTACCGAGCTCTTTAAGTTTCTCTACAGAAACGCTAGCGTCGTAGTCAACATTCCAATCATGGCCAACGTATTTAGCCCAATCAGAAGAATGTGACGTTTCTGGTTGAATTTCTTCAACTACACAGTTGCCATCATCTAAGCCATTACGATAATCATCAGCAAGTGCTTTCACTTCGTTTTCTGTGAAAGAACCTTCCGAAATTAACTGATCTGCATAGATCAAGCGAGGAACTGGGTGTTTTTTAATCTTTTGATACATAACAGGCTGTGTAGCATTAGGCTCATCAGCTTCGTTATGGCCATGGCGACGGTAACAAACAAGGTCAATCACAACGTCACGCTTAAACTGGTTTCTAAAATCAAGCGCTAATTGCGTAACAAACGCAACCGCTTCAGGATCATCAGAGTTTACATGGAAGATTGGTGATTGAACCATTTTTGCAATATCAGTACAGTAATCAGTAGAGCGAACATCGTCTTGCTTGCTTGTTGTAAAACCAACTTGGTTATTAACAACAATACGAATGCTACCACCACAACTAAATGCATTAGTTTGTGATAAGTTAAACGTTTCTTGTACTACACCCTGACCTGCGATTGCAGAGTCGCCGTGAATAGTAATAGGAAGTGCTTTGCTGCCAGTTTTGTCGTTTAGACGATCAAGACGTGCGCGCACAGACCCCATAACCACAGGATTAACGATTTCTAAGTGCGATGGGTTAAACGCAAGTGCCATATGCACATTGCCACCTTTGGTCGCGAAATCCGAAGAGTAACCCATGTGATACTTAACATCACCAGAGCTTAAAGTATCTTTGTGTTTACCAGCAAATTCATCAAATAATTCTGATGGATTTTTACCAAGTACATTCACAAGTACGTTCAAGCGTCCGCGGTGAGCCATACCGATTACGGCTTCTTTTTGGCCACTTTCACCCGCGCGGTGTATAAGCTCTTTAAGCATAGGAACTAACGCATCGCCACCTTCAAGTGAGAAACGCTTAGCACCTGGGAACTTAGCCCCTAAATATTTTTCAAGACCATCAGCCGCTGTCAATCCTTTAAGGATGCGTAGCTTTTCATTTTTATCGAATTTTGGCCTAGACTGAACAGACTCTAAACGCTGTTGTAACCAACGTTTTTCTTCTGTTGATGTGATGTGCATATACTCTGCGCCAATAGAACCACAATAAGTAGTTTTTAGTGCTTGGTATAACTCACCTAAAGGCATAGTATCGCGGCCTACGGCAAACGATCCTACGTTAAATTCGCGGTCAAAGTCAGCATTTGATAAGTCGTGGTATTCTAGCTCTAAATCTCGTACACGTTCTCGTTGCCAAATACCTAGTGGATCTAGGTTTGCATTTTGGTGTCCACGAAAACGGAAAGCATTAATAAGTTGCAGAACTTTAACCTGTTTAAGGTCGCCGCCACTGCCCTCTGCTACCACCACTTCTCTATGCTTGTTTTTAGCAAGCGCCGCAAATTGTGAACGAACTTCTGAATGTTTTACTTCAACATCCACACCATCAACTTTTGGTAATTGTTCGAACACTTCTCGCCATTCTTCTGGCACCGAAGTCGCATCGTCTAAATACGCTTCATAAAGCTCTTCAACATAAGCAACGTTACCGCCGTTTAAATGTGAAGATTCTAGCCATGCCTTCATCACACCTTCGTGCATTTATAAGCCCTTTTTTTTAGCGCAGAAATTAATAGTTATATAACAAGATGGCTAATAAATATTAGCCATCTTTCGTCTACTAGAAATTAAACCGAGCGGTTTAATAACATAGATTTTATTTGCCCAATTGCTTTAGTCGGGTTAAGACCCTTAGGACAAACGCTAACACAGTTCATGATACTGTGGCAACGGAACACACTGAATGCATCGTCTAAGTCAGCTAAACGCTCTTCTGTTGCAGTATCTCGGCTATCAGCTAAGAAACGGTAAGCATGAAGAAGGCCTGCTGGACCTATAAACTTATCTGGATTCCACCAGAAAGAAGGACACGATGTAGAACAACATGCACATAAAATACACTCATAAAGCCCATCTAATTTATCACGCTCTTCAATAGATTGAAGACGTTCGCCTGCAGCAGGCTCGTCATTTATTAGATACGGTTTTACTTTTTCGTATTGAGTGTAGAACTGACTCATGTCAATAACAAGGTCACGAACAACAGGAAGTCCCGGTAATGGACGTACTACGATTTTACCTTTGCCATTTTTTTGTAGCGTAGATAAAGGAGTAATACATGCTAAGCCGTTCTTACCATTCATGTTTACACCGTCTGAACCACACACGCCTTCACGGCATGAACGACGGAATGATAATGTAGGATCTTGCTCTTTTAATAATAAAAGTGCATCCAATACCATCATGTCTTGGCCTTCCTCAGTTTGCAAAGTGTATTCTTGCATACGAGGTGCGTTGTCAACATCCGGATTGTAACGATAAACTGAAAATTGTACTTGTGCCATCGTCTCGCTCCTAGTAGGTACGTGCTTTAGGTGGGAATGCTTCACGTAGCTTAGGCTCGTAGTTTACTTTACGCTTGCTCATTTCATCCGTTACCGGATTAAATACTGAGTGACATAACCAGTTTTCGTCATCACGATCTGGGAAGTCAAAGCGAGAGTGTGCACCACGGCTTTCAGTACGGAAGTTTGCAGCTACTGCAGTTGAGTAAGCTGTTTCCATTAAGTTGTCTAATTCTAAACATTCAATACGCATGGTGTTGAAGTCTGATGATTTATCATCAAGACGTGCATGCTGTAAGCGTTCACGAATTTCTTTAAGCTCAGTAAGACCAGTTGCCATTGAGTCACCTTCACGGAATACCGAGAAGTTAAGCTGCATACACTGTTGTAGGTCTTTCTTGATTTGTACTGGGTCTTCGCCTTGACCAACTGTTGAGCTTTCCCAACGATTAAAGCGAGCTAAAGACGCTTCTAAATCAGACTCAGAAGCCGCTTTAGAAATTTCAACGTCATTTAGGTATTTACCTAAGAAATTACCAGCAGCACGGCCAAATACAACTAAATCAAGTAATGAGTTACCACCTAAGCGGTTAGCACCGTGAACAGATACACATGCAATCTCACCAACAGCAAATAAACCTTGTACTACTTTTTCGTTACCAGCGGCATCGATATTAAGTACTTGACCATTTACGTTAGTTGGCACACCACCCATCATGTAGTGACATGTTGGGATAACTGGAATTGGTTCTTTTGCAGGATCAACGTGAGCAAATGTTTTAGCAAGGTCGCATACACCTGGAAGACGTAAGTTAAGCGTTTCTTCGCCTAAGTGGTCAAGTTTCAACTTAAGGTGAGGACCCCAAGGACCATCACAACCACGACCTTCACGAATCTCTGTCATCATTGAACGGGCAACAACGTCACGAGATGCTAAATCTTTAGCGTTTGGTGCATAGCGTTCCATGAAGCGTTCGCCATCTTTATTTAAAAGATAACCACCTTCACCACGACAACCTTCAGTTACTAGCGTACCAGCACCTGCAATACCTGTCGGATGGAATTGCCACATTTCCATGTCTTGCATAGAAATACCAGCACGAGTCGCCATACCAACACCGTCACCAGTGTTAATGTGAGCATTAGTTGTTGATGCGAAGATACGACCTGCACCACCGGTAGCTAACACAACTGCTTTTGATTTGAAGAAAGTGATTTCACCTGTTTCAATTTCAATTGCTGTACAACCTACTACATCGCCATTATCGTTTTTAACTAAATCAAGTGCATACCATTCAGAAAATACATTTGTTTTATTTTTAACGTTTTGTTGATAAAGAAGGTGTAATAATGCGTGACCAGTACGGTCAGCAGCTGCTGCGGTACGTGCAGCTTGTTCACCACCAAAGTTTTTCGATTGACCACCGAAAGGACGTTGGTAAACACGGCCATTTTCAAAACGAGAAAATGGTAAGCCCATGTTTTCTAATTCAGTAATAGCTTCTGGGCCTGTATTACACATGTATTCGATAGCGTCTTGGTCACCAATAAAATCGGAACCTTTAACGGTATCATACATATGCCATTCCCAGTTATCTTCATGCGAATTACCTAGCGCTACTGTAATACCACCTTGAGCAGATACAGTGTGTGAGCGTGTCGGAAAAACTTTAGAGATTAGTGCACATGTTTTGCCAGATTCAGTAATAGCAAGAGCAGCGCGCATACCTGCACCACCGGCACCAATTACTACGGCGTCAAATTCACGAACAGAATATTTCACTTAAACACCCCATAAAACGATTAAACCTACAGCTACGTAAGCGACAGCCATTAGGTTTAGTACAAAGCCTAAGAAAGCACGCAATTTAGCGCCCTTTACATAGTCGGTTAGAACCTGCCAAAGGCCGATACGGGTATGAACCATAATGCAAACTAGGGTGATTAATGTCGCCCCTTTCATTGCTAGGTTAGAGAATAGGCCTGTCCAGGCGTCATATGTGACTTCTGGCATTGCTAAAAAATAGCCAATAATAAAAATTGCATATGCACTGATTATTAATGCCGTTGTGCGTAGAGATACAAAATCTTGTACGCCATCACGTTTAAGAGTTGCTTGATTTAAGACCATATCCACACCCCTGCCAATACAGCAAACACAACGCCAAGTGCCATCGCAATTTTAGCGCTAGTGTTGCCTGATTCAAGTTCTTCCCAATGCCCCATATCCATAATGATGTGACGGATACCACCGATAAGGTGATAACCCAATACAGAAAGGGTGCCCCAAGCTATAAATTTGGCAATGAATCCGTTAAACAGACCCTTGACGAATTCAAAACCTTCAGCTGAAGAAAGAGACTCTGACCAAGCCCAAATGACAAACGTTAAAGCAAAAAATAATGCAACACCGGTGACGCGGTGAAAAATTGAAGCTTTAGCCGTTGCCGGCATAGATATAGTTGTTAGATCTAGATTTACAGGTCTTTGCTTTTTCACAGTTACTTGCCCATCTTGCCCGCAGTGGGGCTCATCTACTTGTTTTTCTAAAACCCACCAAATGTTTCTGGTGGAACTATCAAAATAAACGTATTAATACTAATAAAGTTCACTTTTTATGAAAAATATTATGTAAAAAAAAGTTTACCCAAATACAAATCGGTTAAAAACCTCCGTTAGTATATATAGCCGGAGACTCTTTTACAATTCTTGTTTACTTTGAGTCGTTTGCGAATTAGCCAATGGTATAATATTCAATCTATACCGAATATTTATTATACATATGTGCATAATACTTATAAAAATTGACTTTATACCCCTCTTTCACGTTAAAATGTAAAGATGTGCTTAGAATAGATTTTAGAATATAAAAATCAGAATAGTTATCTTAATAGGAGATACATAGATGGCAGATAAGAAAGCCACAGTCCATATTGATGGGCTAGATCCAATCGAACTTCCAATTTATCAAGGTACTGCTGGCCAAGATGTAATTGATGTACGTACACTCGGCTCACATGGTCACTTTACTTATGACCCAGGTTTCATGTCGACTGGTTCTTGTGAATCTACCATCACTTACATCGATGGTGGTAAAGGTGTTTTATTACACCGTGGTTACCCGATCGAGCAGTTAGCAGAGAGCTCTAACTACGTTGAGTTATGTTACTTACTATTAAACGGTGAGTTACCAACTAAAGAGCAATACGATGATTTTGCTACAAAAATCACTCGTAGCACAATGCTAGATGAAAAAATCGCAAACTTCTTCCAAGGTTTCCGTTTTGATGCGCACCCAATGGCAATGCTATGTGGTGTGGTTGGTGCATTATCTTCTTTTTACCATGAAGATCTTGATATCACTGATGCAGTTCAACGTAAGACAAGCGCTATTAAATTAGTTGCTAAATTACCAACAATTGCGGCAATGGCATACAAAACAAACATCGGTCAACCGTTTGTATATCCACGCAATGATTTAAGCTATGCAGAAAACTTCTTACACATGATGTTCTCTGTACCTGCTGAAGAATACAAAGTGAACCCAGTAACAGCTAAAGCAATGGATAAAATCTTTATGCTTCATGCTGACCACGAACAGAATGCTTCAACGTCAACTGTTCGTTTAGCTGGTTCTTCTGGTGCTAACCCTTATGCATGTATTGCTGCGGGTATTGCATCACTTTGGGGCCCTGCTCACGGCGGCGCTAACGAAGCATGTTTAAACATGTTAGAAGAAATTGGTTCAGTTGATCGCATCGACGAATATGTAGCAAAAGCAAAAGATAAAGCGGACCCTTTCCGTCTTATGGGCTTTGGTCACCGTGTTTACAAAAACTTCGACCCACGCGCAACAGTAATGCGTCAAACATGTCATGAAGTTTTAGCAGAGCTTAATATTCAAGATCCATTGCTTGATATTGCAATGAAACTTGAGCAAATTGCACTTGAAGACCCGTACTTTGTTGAGAAGAAACTTTACCCTAACGTAGATTTCTACTCAGGTATTATCTTAAAAGCGATTGGTATTCCGACAAGTATGTTCACTGTAATTTTTGCAATGGCACGTACTGTAGGTTGGATCTCACACTGGGACGAGATGCTTTCTCAGCCTGGTCACAAGATCAGCCGTCCACGTCAGCTTTACACAGGTGAAACAACACGTGATTATAAAGCTACAGACAAGCGCTAAGCTTTAAAGTTAGTTTTAAAAGGCCGCTTCTGCGGCCTTTTTTATTACATGCTACTTGAGAATTATCTTAAACAGATTACAATTCCTGCCCGAATTGATTAACTTTATGAGCCTATGTCTGTGTCCTCGTTTGATCCTAAAAAAATCCGTAATGATTTCCCTACTCTAAATCAGACAATCAATGGCAATCCTTTGGTTTATTTAGACTCAGCTGCAACAACACAAAAGCCACAATGTGTTATTGACGCCACCACACAGTTTTACACTTCACAAAATGCAAATGTTCACCGCGGTCGTCATACGCTGAGTGAGCAAGCTACAGCGGCTTATGAGCAAGTACGTCAACGCGTTGCTGATTACTTTCAGGTAAGCGGTAATGAAATTGTCTGGACTAAAGGCGCTACTGAGGCGATTAACTTAGTTGCACATGGCCTAAGAAATACATTAACAACAGACGACACCATTTTAATTAGCCCAATCGAGCATCACGCGAATATTGTGCCGTGGCAAGAACTCGCGGCATACACTGGTGCAACGTTAAAAGCGTTGCCACTTAATGACAATGCCACCTTTGATATTAGCCAGTGCTGTGACGTGATTAAACACACCAAACCTGCACTTCTTGCAATCACTCACGCCTCTAATGCGCTGGGCAATATTACCGATTTAACCCCGCTGATAACTGCTGCGAAGGCTGTAGATACGCTAACTTTAGTCGATGGCGCACAAGGCGCTCTACATTTAAGACCTAATTTGACAGCGCTTAATTGTGATTTTTACGTGTTTTCAGCTCACAAAATGTTGGGGCCAACAGGATTAGGCGGTTTATATGGCCGCTACAGCGCACTTAATGCATTATTGCCTTATCAAACAGGTGGTGAAATGATTGAAAAAGTGACCCTAACGCAAAGCACTTATCGTGACGCTCCCGCTAAATTTGAAGCAGGAACCCCAAATATAGCCGGTGTTTTAGGCTTTGGTGCGGCACTTGAGTATTTAATGGTGCTCAATCAGCAAGAATTAAAAGAGTATGAACAGCAGGTGTTTATTTATGCAGCAAACGCACTGATGGAAATAGATGGTATTTGCATCTATAGCGACCTAAAATCGAACATTGGTACATTATGCTTTAATTATAAAAATGAACATCCGTATGATCTGGCAACTTTACTTGACGGTTATGGTATTGCAGTACGAAGTGGTCATCATTGTACCCAACCGTTAATGACTCATTTGCAACTAAATGGCTCACTAAGAGCAAGTTTTGCATTTTATAATACGGCCAAAGATGTAGACCATTTTATTACTGCACTCAAAGAATGCATCGCTTTATTAGACTAAATTGGATAAATAATGACACTCACATACCAACTGGTAAGTAAAAAAATTGAACACAGTACAAGCTGGCAACAGAAGTATCGTGAAATTATGTTACTTGGCAAAACACTACCGCCGTTAGCCGATATACTAAAAACAGATGATGCGCTAGTCCAAGGCTGTGAAAGTAAAGTATGGATGTTTGTTGAGTTTGATTTGACAGAAAATGCATTGGTTGTAATTGGTGATTCTGATACGCGAATAGTAAAAGGATTATTAGCGTTAATTTTAGCGCTGTATAACGGTTTGACACCTGAAGAGGTATTAAGCGTTAATGCCTATGAAGAATTTGAAAAGCTTGGCTTAATTAGCCACTTAAGCGCTTCTCGCGGCAATGGGATAAACGCCATGGTGGAAAAAATACAAACTTTAGCTAAACAAAAAGCGCGTTAAGCGCTTTTTTAACAATATGATGTGTAATCTGTAATTAAATGTTCAAGCGTGTACGCTTATCTAAATATTTTCTTACTGCTTTAGCGGCAACAAAAAAACCAAAACTACCGGTGATCATCGTCACCGAACCAAAGCCATTATTACAATCCATATTCATACTGCCATCTGCATTTTGTTTCGCATGGCACACACTGCCATCACTGCCAGGATAAACAAGCTGCTCTGTTGAATACACACAGTCAATATTAAATTTACGTTTTGGATTAGAGCTGAAATTATACTGCTTACGCAAAATATAGCGCACCTTTGCAAGCAATGGATCTTGAGTCGTTTTTGCCACATCTCCAAATGTAATTTGACTTGGATCAGTTTGCCCACCTGCACCGCCCGTGGTAATTATAGGCATTTTATTACGCTTACAGTGCGCGATTAACGCCGCTTTTTCTTTTACCGCATCAATGCAGTCAATAACATAATCAAAACCTTGAATATGCTGTTGAATATTTTCTAGTGTTATAAAATCGTCAATAACATTAACTATACACTCAGGGTTGATAAGCTCGCAGCGTGCCTTCATGGCATCCACTTTTGCTTCCCCAATAGTGCCTGTTAAGGCATGAATTTGACGATTAACATTGGTTGCGCATATATCATCTAAATCTATTAGAGTAATTTTGCCCACGCCGGTGCGCGCTAATGCTTCTGCAGTCCAGCTGCCTACGCCACCTATACCAACAACACAGAAATGTGCCTGTTGTAACCATTCAAATTGCTGTTGACCATATAGTCGTTTAATACCACCAAAGCGGATATCAGTTACTTGTTCACTCATTTACCAATCCAATTTCCAAGGCGTTTGCCAAGAATCAAAATCTTGATGTTTTATTAATTGCGCATATTCCACTCCACACTCTGGCAACAGAGTGTGTTGTATTTGTTCCCCAGCCCACTCAAAGTCCAACGCAAATGCATGCAAATAGGTGCGATCAGCGGCACTCCCAGAATAACTAGCATCGCCTAATATAGCGGCACCTATACTCTTTAATGCCACCCTAAGCTGATGGGTTTTTCCCGAATAGGGTTTTAATAGGTAAGCTCTAAAACCGCTTTTAAAGCTAAACGAATAAAAACGTGTAATAGCGGGGTTACTCTGTGAGTTTAATAATTTATACGTGCCACGGCGAGACTTAGCCATATCACCTTTAACCCAGCCTTGCTTTTTTTTAGGCTTGGTATCACTAACCGCTAGATAAAACTTATTAATCGCATGCTGAGTAAATAATTGCGTAAATTCTGCTGCTGCCGCTTTGCTTCGCGCGAGTATAATCAATCCAGAGGTGACTTTATCTAAACGGTGTACCGCAAATAATTTTTCGTTTAACTGTTGCTCAGCTAGTACCACAAAACCGGGGCCTTCTTCAGAATGAAAATTAAGCCCATGCGGTTTATTTATGATGTAAAAATCATCATGCGTATATTGCACTTTTAATATAAGCGTTTGTGGTTTATTCACGCGCTTTTACTTTGAATATGGGCAACCACTTTAGCTAAATCCTCTGGTGTATCTACTCCTGCATGAGGGGTCACTAAAGCTTGTTCTATTTTAATTGCATAACCATGGTATAGCACACGTAACTGCTCTAACGACTCAAGAAGTTCTAATGGCGAAACACTTAATTCAATATATTGCTTTATAAACCCTGCGCGATACGCGTAAATACCCACATGGCGTTGAAAAGGCGCTAAATTAAGTGGTTGCTGCTCAGCCATCATGGCGCTTCTATCAAATGGGATACTCGCTCTTGAAAAGTACAAAGCATTTTTATTGATATCACTGACAACTTTAACCGCATTAGGATTAAACACTTCATCACGCTCTTCAATAGCAACGCTTAAGGTTGCCATTGGTGCCCTTGATTGCGCTAATAATGTTGCCACTTGTGATACGTTATCAGGCGACAGCAAAGGTTCATCACCTTGTACATTTACCACGATAGTGTCATCGGCTAAATTAAGTAAATCCACTACTTCGGCTAAGCGCTCTGTGCCTGATTGGTGATCTTCACGCGTCATCAAAACATTACTAGTAAAACGTTTAGCAGCATCAAATACTCTTTGATGGTCAGTAGCAATAACCACCTTGCTGGCTCCTGACAAACAGGCTTTTTCATACACATGCTGTATCATTGGTTTGCCACAAATATCAGCGAGTGGTTTACCTGGCAAACGAGTAGAAGCGTAACGCGCAGGGATAACAACTACGAATTCCACTTTTCTACCTCTTCAAGAGTCAATTCACGGGCTTCATTTTCAAGTAGTACCGGAATATCATCACGTACCGGGTAAGCTAGTTTTGCTGCTGTGCTGATCAGCTCTTGGTTTTCTTTATCAAAGCGCAACTTACCTTTACACACAGGGCAAGCAATAATTTCGAGTAATTTTGTATCAAAGGCCATGGTGGATCCCTTTTTCTTTTAATAATAAATTTAATGTGTTTATTACTGCTGCAGTTGGTTGAGCGTCAACCGGCAAGTAATACCAATTTGGCTTGGCAAAGTCACGACACTTAACCGCATCTTTTTCTGTCATTAATACACAGTCCTCACCAAATTGAGCAAAGTCATTGGCGGTATAAGCATAATGGTCGCGAAAATGATGTGTTGATAACAACGCTATACCTTGTGCTTTTAATGATGCTTCAAAGCGCTGAGGGTTACCGATTGCACTTACAGCATGCGCTGTTTCTATAGCCGTTGTTATCTCAGTATTATCAGCAACACGTTTAATAATTGATGGCTGCAAGCGATAGCTAAATTCATGTTCAGAACCATTTTCAATGACTAAATCAACACTGTTTAAACGAGAAACCGTTTCGCGAAGTGGTCCTGCTGGCATTAAAAAACCATTACCAAATTTTCTTTCGCTATCAACAATACAACATTCAATACTGCGTGCCATTTTGTAGTGTTGCATGCCATCATCAGAAATAATTACATCAAGCTGAAACTGATGATTGAGCATTTCTATATTCTTCTGTCTATTTGGCCCCACAACTAACGGACATTGTAAACGGTTAAATAAAAGTACCGGCTCATCCCCTGCTTCTAAAGTCGTCGTATTTGCAGTTACTAATAATGGGTAATGGGCTGCTTGCCCACCATAGCCGCGACTAATTAAACCAACAGATAAGCCTTGAGCGGTTAAGTAATCATGTAGCCACAATACAAATGGAGTCTTACCATTGCCGCCAACACTTATATTGCCAACAACAATTACTGGAGTATTACTAACAAATGGCTTAAAAACACCCACTTCGTAGCAGTATTTGCGCACTAGAGCAACACAACCAAAAATAGCGGACAGTGGTAATAACAATAAGGTAATTAAGCTAAAAGGTTTGTACCAGCTTTGCTCTATTTTACTCACCCCTGCTCACCAAACTGCATTTTACAAAGAGCTGAGTAGGTACCATCGTTAGTCAGTAATTCAGTATGCGTACCACTTTCTATCACTTTACCGTTATCAATCACATAGATACGGTCACTATTTTCAATAGTCGATAGCCTATGAGCGATAACAATGGAGGTTTTATCCTTCATTAATGTATCAAGAGCATGTTGGATAAGCTTTTCAGATTCAGTATCCAAGGCCGAGGTCGCTTCATCTAAAATTAAAATAGGCGCGTCTTTTAAAATAGCACGGGCAATCGCAATACGTTGACGTTGCCCGCCTGAAAGCATTACCCCATTCTCGCCAACCATAGTGTTAAGTTGCTCAGGTAAGTCTTTTACAAACTCCCACACATGGGCTTGTTTTGCAACGTCATGAAGCTCTTCGATAGAGATTTCGCGTTGTAAACCATAACAAATATTATTGGCAATCGTGTCATTAAATAGCACCACTTGTTGCGACACTAACGCAAATTGACGGCGAAGATCAGTAAGCTTATATTCATTAAGAGCAATGCCATCGAGTAAAATTTCGCTTGGCGCTTCTAAGTCATAATATCGGGGTAACAAGTTAGAAATAGTCGATTTACCCGAGCCAGAGCGGCCAACAAGGGCAATACTCTCACCGGCTTTTATGTTCAGTGATAAATCGTTAAGCACGGCTTCATCCTTGGTTGGGTATTTAAAGGTCACATTTTTCACCTCAATATGCCCTTTTACCTTATCAACCGAAAAGGTACCCGTGTCTTTTTCAATTTCTTCATCTAACACTAAAAAAACACTCTGAGCAGCTGAAATACCTCGCTGTAAGTCACTGTTTACATTGGCAAGTTGCTTTAATGGGCGCAGTAGCATCATCATCGATGAGATGAGTACGACAAAATCCCCAGAGCTAATGCTGTCTATCATAGAGGGCATCGACACAACCCATAAAATAACAGCCATAGCACTGGCAGCCAAAATTTGAATAATAGAGACACTTAGCGCTTTAGTCGCATCCATCTTGATACGTTGTTGGCGGTTATGATTATTAATTTTAGAAAATTGATCAATTTCTTGTGTTTGCCCACCAAAGCCATGGATCACTTTGTGACCACTGAGCATTTGCTCTGAACTACGGGTAACTTGTCCCATCGCTGACTGAATATTTTTCGAGATATGACGAAAGCGTTTAGACACCACAGCTACTATGATAGCCACAAGCGGGATAATAACTAAAAAGATTAACGACAACTGCCAACTGGTATAAAACATCACAGCGAGTAAAAAAACCACAAAAGCGCCTTCACGCACAACAATAAGCAGTGCTTTGGTGATTGCTTGTTGAACTTGCTCGGTGTCAAAGGTAATTTTAGAAATCAAATCGCCGGTTGAGTTTTTATCGTGAAAGGACACCGGTAAATGTAAAATGTGTTCAAACAATTCTTGGCGCAGCGCCCTCACGACTTGTGAGCCTACATAGCTTAAACAGTAAGATGACATAAAGTTAAATACGCCACGCCCGAGAACCAGCGCAATAACCACAAATGGCGCATAAGTAAGTACCTGGCTGTTACGCTCGTTTAAACCTTCATCAATAAACGGCTTCATCAGTTGAATGAATAATGCATCCATACCTGAATAACCTATCATTCCTATAATCGCGACGATGGCAATCGACTTATAAGCGCCAACGTAAGAAACAAGCCGTTTATATATTTGTGTAGTACTTTGTTCCATAACACTCTCTAAAACCAGTAACAGCCCCTATTGTATCCTTAGCAACAGCAAAACAAAACGTCAATCTTTGATAAACCAATAACTTTCCGCCCCTCTTGCGGTACTCAGCTCTAAGTGTTTAGTATAAAAATCAACCCGAACTTGTCCTACATCACCGGTGCTATATTGTTTGGCGTTTATTTTATTGTAACGCTTAACTACCGCTTTACTTGGAAATTGCCACTGGCCTTGATACGCACTTGAATGAATCACAAGTGTTGGGTTTACGGCCTCGATAAACTCGACACTGGAAGAGCTATCACTGCCGTGATGAGGACTTAACAAAACGGTACTTTGTAAATCATGCCCTTGTTTAATTAATTTAGACTCCCTCGCCTTTGATATATCACCAGTGAGAAGCACACTATGGTTGGCACTTGAGATTTTAACGACACAGGAATTATCATTACTGTTATTAAACTCCTCTTTTGCAAAGGTTTGAATACTCAAACCATGAAAGTCTATCGTTGTTGCTATGCAATCGTTATATACACCACTTGGATGAAAATAATCAAAGCTCGTTGCATAACCCGCTTTTTTAAAATGTGCAACGCCTCCAGCATGGTCGTTATCTTGATGGCTCACAATCGCATTACTTACCGTTAGGCTATGAGCACCAATATAGGGGAGTAAAACACTAGTGACACGGCTAAAGCGATTAAAGTAACTTGGTCCAAAGTCATAAATAAACGCGTGCTTGTCTTTTTCTATCAGTACCATTAAGCCATGGCCTACATCAAATACGTTTAACTGCCAAAGGCTGGTTTGCGTAAAGTAATAGTTAAAAAGCAAAGTCAAAATCGGAATGCAGGCCAGTAAGCGAAGCTCAATAAAATAAAGTAGAGGAACAACACTATAAAGCGCCACCATGGTGGTCATACTTATCTGTCCGACATTAAGCCAACGTACCTGCTGAGGTATTGCCTGCAGCATTTGGTAAAAATAGGCCAATGGAAAATCATATAATACGATAAATGCGTACCAATCGGTTAATAATCCCAGTAACACACTTAAAAATAAAGCAGGCATTAATACAAAAGATAAAATGGGAATAGCGACTAGATTTAAAACTAAACCCGCTAAACTCACACCATTAAAAAAGTATAATGACAAGGGTAATAAGCCAATAAATAATCCCAGTTGAATAATAAATAATGTTCGTATATTGGCTAGTAATGAGTTACCCCGAGGCGGAAATTGCTTTAAAACAATAAAAATAATACATACTGCTAAAAACGAAAAGTAAAGCCCTGGGTTTAATACACTAAATGGGTTAATCGCTAAAATAATGACCAGTGCGAATAAAATACTGCGCCACCTCAATGACTGCTTTGCCAAATAATAAAGTAGCAAATAACAGCCCAACATAATTAAAGCGCGGGTTGCAGAAATGATAAAATTACTTAAATAAACATAAATAAAAGCTACAACAAAACCAACAGCGCTATAAACAATAGAAACATTTAATGCTTGATTTAGTTCAGGTTTAACCAACTTAAGACAAAACCGTGTGACAAAATAACAAAAACCAAACACTAGAGAGATATGTAACCCAGAAATGGCTAATAAATGACTTAACCCAAGACTCTGCATTAACTCTTTATGCTCGAATGTCATTAAAGACTTATCGCCAGTTAACAACGTATAATAGAGCCAATTAAGCTCAGCATTATTTACCAACTTTTTGACATAAACTCTATAGGCTGAAACGGCATTACTTTTTTGAGAGCTTTTAATATTAAGCTGTTTATTGAGCACCGTACCTTTAAACGCTATCTTTTGTGTAAAAGCATAAAGCTGATTATCAAAAACAGTAAAATTCTTAATGGATCTATAGTTTTTAAGTCTCACTTGAGCATTAAAAGCATCACCAGAATGAATTGGTTGTGCAAAATTGATACTTAATAAGGCATAAGGTGCCCTAAAGTGACTATATTCACTGTCTTCCAAACGCGTTAATTTAACTTTTACATATTGGGGAGGTGTAGCAGAGATAACCTCTTCGACCACCACACCGACAGAATAAGCATATTTTTTGTGCTGTTCAGGTAACTCAAATGAATAAAACAAGATAAAATGTGCGGCTACACAGCAAATACCGCAAATAAAGCCTAACAATACAGTTAAAAACGGCTTAAAATACGTGCTCACAATAAGGATTGAAATTGTGATAACTGTAAACTCAAGGGTTTGATAATAAAATACGGTAATAACGACACCGATAACAAACCCAAGACTCATCCACACAGACGTAAATGGTTGCTTTAAATGGCTAAAAAAACGATCCAACGGTTTTTACCTGATCCAAATAAAATTAGACATCACAAATCACTAAAAATATTTGGTCGTCTTTTACATGATGCTAACCTTTGGCATTTAAATCGACGCTCAGCACGCGGTGCCTTTGCCGTTGGACTTTTTTTTGCATTCATCCCTGTTCCTTTTCAAATGGTGCTAGCAGCTGCCGCAGCCATAATCTTAAGAGTTAATTTACCTATTTCCGTTGCTCTAGTGTGGATCACCAACCCACTTACAATGCCACCTATTTTTTACGGCTCATACTTGGTTGGTACATTAGTACTGAATCAACCTGAGCAGCATTTTGCGTTTGAGGCCAGTTGGGCGTGGTTTATAGAAAGCCTAACTACCATTGGCCCTGCTTTTTTAGTGGGTTCGCTTGTGTGCGCATCTATTGTCAGTGTTATTGGCTATTTTGGCATTGATTTAATTTGGCGTCGCTCAGTAAGAAAAGCTTGGATATCTAGAAATAACTAGCGCCTACTTCATCAAGTGCTTCTGTTAATATTACTATAGACAAAAAAAAACCAACTTAACAAGTTGGTTTTTTTATAAACGAATAGTAGTACTTAGAAACGAAAAACGCGTCTTAAACCAACTAAAGGTAGCAGTAATAAACCAAACCATGAGAAGCTGGCTGAGCTACGTTCATAAAACTCTGCATCTGGGGCTTTACAATTTTCAACTTCACCATTAGCAATCGGTGAAAGTTTTACTGCAACAGCAACACTTTCATATTGAATGTTACCATTTATGTCGGTTATGACCTCACCTAATGAGTCTAATTTTTCAACCGTTTTAGTTGCCACACCAAATACTTCATTATTTTCGTTGATTGATTTCGCCTCTACCATTTTATAACTAAAGCTAGTTTCACCATCACTGTCAAAACATGGTAGTAGATTATTTAGATTAGTGATTTTGTCATCACCAATTTTATAAATAAACGCCTCTGAACGCCTTGTACTCGCTGTATCACCAACATCACCTTCGCCTACAATATAACCTTGATTATTAATATCATTTGCATATGAGCTTGAACTAATAAAATAATCTTCAGGAAACACCGTCGTGTTTGTATTTATATCATGGTAGAAAAGTTTGTTTCTTTTAGAGCCTTCAATGCGTTTAGTAGCATAACCTGCAATAATGTCATTATCATTGATTGCAAATGCTTTACCTCCTTCCCAATCATCTTGCTGGTTTATAAAATCAACCACTTTACCGTCTTTAAAATAAGTTGGCATACTGTAGATTCTATTATCGTTGTCAATATCTCGGGTATCTGAAGACCCTACAGCAATACCATTACTATTCACAGCTAATGCAATACTATTAAATGGAGTTCTGTCTTCATCTTCTTCCGGAGTAAGCGCTAAACCTAGCAACTCTGTTGAAGTCACATTAAATGTGCTGTCTAGAGTCCATTTAACCGCTGTTTTATTGAATACACCACGCGTACTTCGACTGTTAAGTGATTCAATACAGGCCATTACTGGCTCATCAAGGCCATCACAATTATCAGTAATTGTGGTTTGTCTCTCAGCAGGAATACTGACCGATACATTACCAACAACAATGTAACCTGTGTCTGTGGCAACAATATCAGATGCTTTACTAGTCCCACCGTGTTCAGTAAATTCTGGTAAAAGCGGCACTTCAACACCACCAGCAGAGATTAAAATTCCGCGCTCTATAAACTCACGAGTAAACCACGTTTCTTCATCAGTTTCGCCATCTGGTGTAAAGCTCACTTTATCAAATGCTGCACTTCCCCAACCAACCGTAGTACCGTCTTGCGCTACACCTGTATAAAAGTTACTTACTGATCGAGTTAGCCCATCATAATCAAGTGAAGATTCATCGAAAAGAGACTGCTCAGATATTAAACCGTTATTATAGCTTGTAGCAATAAGCGAACTGATTTTTTGATATTCAAAATCTTCAGACCGAGAAGATAGAAAGCCAACCATAAAAGTATGTGCGTCAGCATTAGTGTAAACAGCATCATTATTTTCTATATCATCGAGGGTAAAGGTTATTTCTTTATCAATGTTTTCAAACCTTTTAACTTCGGTGTCGTATGCGCTCTTTATTATATTATCTGTAAAGTCGATATAACTAATATCAATAGGTAGGTTAAACAATCCGTTAGCTTGACCTATAACATGGCCGTTTTCACTCACATCAGTAACATAAGTATGTTTTGCAGCTTCAAAGTCACCTAATTCGGTTAACTGGTACGTTGCACTCAATGCTGATGTACTCAGTGTGGCTAAAACACTGGCCGCGAGTAATTTATATTTCATTTTATTCCTTACTACTGATTCTTTAATTCTTCAAGTTCTTCCCAACGCTCAAAAGCGGCTTCAAGGTCAGACTCAAGTTGGGCTAAATGGTTCAATTCCTTGGCTGTTATATCACTGTCTTGCTTGAAAAAATCTTCATGACTTACTCGTTCTTGTTGTTTTTCAAGTTCAGCTTCAAGTTGCTCCATTTTATTAGGTAGTTGCTCTAGTTCAAGTTTTAATTTGTAAGAGAGTTTATTTGCTTTGTTATTGCTTTTAACTGGCGTTGGCTCTGTTTTTTCAACTTTTTTGACTGGCTGCTTTTGCAACTCTTTGTGCTGCTCCGCCAAATAGTTGGTATACGCTTCATAATCACTGTAGCCACCAACTATATCAGTGACTTTGCCGTTACCTTCAAATGCCCAAACACTCGAACAGGTATTATCAATAAACTCTCGGTCGTGGCTTACTATAAGCACAGTACCTTGATATTGGTTAATAATATCCTCAAGGAGCTCTAATGTTTCTATATCTAAGTCATTGGTAGGCTCATCGAGCACTAATATATTTGAAGGTTTCAAAAATAACTTGGCTAATAACAATCTGTTTTTCTCACCACCTGAAAGTGCTTTTACCGGTGTACGAGCACGTGCTGGCGGAAATAAAAAGTCTTGTAAATAGCCTAACACGTGACGTGAGCGTCCGCCCATCATCACTTCTTGCTTACCTTCAGCAACGTTATCTTGAACGGTCGCTTCTTCATCAAGCTTCTCACGGTACTGATCGAAATATGCAAACTCTAAGTTAACACCTTGCTTTATTTCACCACTGTCTGCTTTTAAATCACCAAACAACAACTTTAATAGCGTTGTTTTACCAATACCATTAGGCCCCACCAAACCAATACGATCGCCACGCATCACTAAGGTAGAGAAATCATCAGCTATCACTTTGTCTTTAAATGCATGATTTAAGTGTTTAGCTTCAAAGACTAGTTTACCTGAACGATCCGCTGTTTCGATATTGAAATCAGTTTTACCTACTTGTTCCACACGTTGTTTACGTTCATTACGTAATTGTTTGAGCTCACGAACACGGCCTTCATTACGGGTTCGACGAGCTTTAACACCTTGGCGGATCCATGCTTCTTCTTCCGCTAAGCGTTTATCAAACAATGCATTTTGTGTTTCTTCTACTTTTAAATCATGCGCTTTTTGTTCTAAGTAAGTGGCATAATCACCAGGATAAGAAATTAGTTTACCGCGATCTAAATCTAAAATACGTGTAGCAACAGCTCGAATAAATGCACGGTCATGCGATATAAATACAATACCGCCTTTAAATTCTTTTAGGAATTGCTCTAACCACATTACACTTGTCATATCCAAGTGGTTAGTAGGCTCATCGAGCAGTAATAAATCAGGCTCACTCACTAAAGCACGTGCTAATGCAACTTTACGTAACCAACCACCAGAAAGCGACTCAAGTTTCGCATCAGGAGTTAGCTCTAATTGAGTAAGTACAAGCTGAATACGGCTATCAAAACGCCAGCCATCTGCCGCCTCTAATTTATTAGATAAACGCTCTAATTTATTCAATAGTTGATCAGTGCAATCTGTTTGCAATTGTGTGCTTACATGATGAAAATCAATCAGTAAGTTAGCAATTTCAGGCATACCTTGGGCAACGTAATCAAATACAGTGCCACTTGCCCCTTTAGGTGGATCTTGCTCTAAACGCGATATTTTTAAACTACCAACTTGGTTTATTTCGCCATCATCAAGTATTACTTGACCGTCGAGTACTTTTAAAAGCGTTGATTTACCTGCACCATTGCGACCTACAATACACACACGTTCGCCACTTTCGATTACTGCATCTGCATTATCAAGTAATGGGTGTGTACCGTAAGCTAATTGTGCTTTTGAAATTCTAATTAAATCCATAGTTAATCTTTACTCTTATTCTGCTTGCGCTAAAAACTGCTGCGCCTGAGGTGCAGTAAAAGGCCAAAATAATTGTTGGCCTTGTTGATTTTTTAAAACCGGAATGCTTATTTGATACTCTAAAATTAATGCGTCATCGCTCATAATATCAATAAGTTGTAATTCATCGGTTGATGAAAGTAACGGTTTTAACAGCTGCTCTGCTTGCTCGCACAAGTGGCAGCCGTCGGTGTGATATAAAATCCACTTAGCCATGTTTAATCAACCAGCTATTATGAATTTTTTTATTTCGTTTAAAGTCAGGAGATAAGGTTTTTTCAGAAATATTTTCTGCATTTAACCCTAACCCCATCAAGCCAACTTCATCCATTACAAAACCGCGTTTATTATTAGAGAATATTAGCGTACCCGATGGGCTCAATATTTTTTTAACCCAAGTTAACAGCTTAATGTGGTCGTTTTGCACATCAAACGCGTCTTTCATTCGTTTAGAATTTGAAAAAGTAGGCGGATCTAAAAAGATCAGGTCATACTGCCCTTGTGCATACTCTAGCCATTTTAAACAATCTGCTTGCTCAAAACGATAACGTGTATTGCTAATATCGTTAAGCGCAAAGTTATCTTGACCCCACTTTAAGTAGGTTTTAGATAAATCAACGGTAGTAATCGCTTTTGCGCCCCCAATGGCTGCATGAACTGAGGCGGTTCCTGTGTATGCAAACAGGTTCAAAAAGCGCTTATCTTTTGCGTTTTCTTGAATGTAACGACGTGCAAGGCGATGATCTAAAAATAGCCCCGTGTCTAAGTAGTCAAATAAATTAACTTTAAACTTAGCACCAAACTCTTCTACTACCATGGTTCTATTTTGCTTAGCCATGGGTGTATATTGCTCTTCACCTTTTTGCTTTTTACGTACTTTTACAGCAATGTTTTCAGGTGCAATATCAAGTTGTTGTGCTGTCAAGCTAATAACATCTTGTAAACGCTTCTCAGAGGTTTTTTCATCAATCTCTTTCGGTGCTGCGTATTCAAAAATAACCGCTGAATCACCATAAATATCAACCGCAACGTTGTATTCAGGAATATCTGCATCGTAAACACGATACGCATGGACTTGATTTTGCTTAAGCCAATTTTTTAAACCTTGCTTGTTCTTTTTCAGGCGATTAGCAAATGCCATCGAGCCTTCAAAGTTTAAAGCGGGTTTGTCATCAGAGGTAAGGCTCACTTGCTTGTCATCAAGCTGATACAGGTTTAATTCAACATCAAGGGGGCCATTTTTAAATTTATAGCGTTTTTGCTTCACTAATTTAAGCAATTTAAACAGGCTTTCATCCATGCCCAGTAGAGCGAGTTTCCAATGATTAAAGTGCTTTTTAAAACCAACACCTAAACTACGATGCAAGTTTACAAGTTCAGCCATAGAACCAATACGCTCACCATAAGGTAAGTTAGAAATAACAACACCCGGCAATTTTGCAACGCTCGTCAGTTTTGTCGCATCGCTTTGCTTAAATTTAATCACCGTATCAAGCTCTGCACGCTGCGCATTAGCAATCGCTTTATCAAGTACTTGTGCATCGTAATCATGGCCAATTAACCATAATTTAGGATCAGTAATATTCGCTAAAAGTTGCTCTTTAAGTTCTTTGAATTTTGCCACTCTAAAGCTAGGTAAACGCTCAAACGCGAATCCTTCACGGAATAATCCAGGCGCTTCATTACGTGCCATTCCAGCCGCTTCTATTAAAATAGTGCCGGCACCACAACATGGATCGAATAGTGGTTGATTGACATTTTCGAGCCAGCCACTACGTTTTATTATTGCCGCAGCTAAATGCTCTTTTATGGGTGCTTTGCCTTGACCTTGACGGTAACCACGCTCTGATAAACGCGGCCCTGAGTAATCAATATAAAGTGAAACGCCATGACGATTTAAACGTGCAACCACTCGCACATTGGCATCTTGCTTATCTACATTTGGTCGCTGTTCAAATAAATCGTTAAAGTAATCAACAATCGCATCTTTAATTACTAAACCAGAAAACTGGGTATTTTTAAGTGAATCGTTTGTGCCATTAAAATCAACAGCAAAAGTTTGTGTTGGGCCAAACCATTCTTGCCAAGGTTGTAAGCGTGCAAATTTGTACAAGCTGTCTTTGTCATTTACGCCTTCTTTTTCTTCAATAAGCATAAGTACACGCGTAGCAAAGCGTGTAGATAAACACACTTTTTGCGCTAGCAATGAGTCAGCCTCAAAGCGAACAGAACCCACAGTTTGCTTTGACACCGTAGCGCCAAGTTCTGTAAGTTCATCAACCAATAAATTTTCGATTCCGATAGAAGTAAGTGCGATAAATTGCAAAGTAAAAACCCTTAATAGCTAATTGCGCGGGATTATAACATAGGTTTGCGTACAAATACGCCTTAAACAAGTCTCAAAGACTAAATTAGGCTAAGCTGTTTGGCTATCGTACTGTGAGGTAATTAAGGGGTGAACTCGGTTGTTTAAAACGCGGATAACTTCAAACTGGGCAAGTGATAGATTGTCATCTAGTGCAAAGGTTTCACTTAAATTAATGCACACAGAAGCATCTGGACAATGCTCTATAATTAAAAACTCGCCAGTTTGTGATTCTGAGCTTAAATTAATAACCGCTTCAGTACTAGGTGTACTACCAGTATACGGTTTAAAAAACCAACTTTTTGCCAACACTGGTTTTAATTGAAATTTAACTGCCGTTGCATTGAGCGCTATTTGACATAACTGGGCAGGATTCCATAAATTAAACTGCGCAAGGTAATAATAAACTTGCTCATAAAAGGCTGCATCTTCAAGGCTGAAGTATGGGTTTTCAAAAGCACAATCGGTGAGCTGTCTAAGCTTATAAGGTGTACAAAGTTGCATATCGTCATTTAAATCAAGCAGTAAGCGGTTTTTTTCAGCACACGCTATCCACTGCCATTGCTTTGACGCTTGTAACATTTGCTCCTCCCTACTTAGTACTTAAAAAATAAAATAAGACAATAAGCTTAGAGTATAGCTGCTTTTGACCATTTTTAAAACGTCTTTTTAGAACATTTATCGAACGATCAAAAGCTTACATAACTGATCCTTATAAGTCGTTAATGATCGACTTGACCAATTGCGGTCCTTTGTATATAAAACCGGTATAAACTTGAACTAAATCTGCACCCGCATTAAATTTTTCTTTTGCTGATTTAGCATCATCAATACCACCCACACCAATAATAGGTAACTGATTGTTTGTTAAACGCTTGAGTTCAGAAACAACATGGGTGGAACGCTCCCTAACTGGCGCTCCTGATAAACCGCCTGCCTCATCAGCATACTGCTGACCTTGCACTAAGCTACGCTCTAAGGTGGTATTTGTGGCTATAACACCATCAATTTTATTATTTAACAGTGACTCGCTCACTTGTTCAATTTGAATTGGATCTAGGTCTGGCGCAATTTTCACCAACATAGGCACATGCTTATTATGCTTGGCAATTAAATCAAGCTGTTCGTTTTTCAAGCTTTGTAATAAGTCATCTAATGCTGCGCCATATTGCAGGTCTCGTAAGCCTGGGGTATTGGGTGATGAAATGTTTACAGTGATGTATGATGCATGCTCAAACACTTTACGCATACAGTGAATGTAATCATCTTTGCCCTGCTCATTTGGTGTATCTTTATTTTTACCAATATTGATACCTAAAATACCATCGTATTTAGCTGCTTTAACATTGTTAACTAAATTATCAACACCTTTGTTATTAAAGCCCATACGATTAATAATCGCATTTGACTGCGGCAACCTGAATATCCGCGGCTTATCGTTCCCCGCTTGAGGACGCGGTGTTACTGTACCCACTTCTACAAAGCCAAAACCCATTTGAGCGAATGCCTCAATACACTCCGCATTTTTATCAAGGCCTGCAGCAAGCCCTACTGGGTTTTTAAATTCGAGGCCTAAAAAGTTCACTGGTTTATTTGCCACGCTTTGTGACCATGCAGCACTTAATGGCGTGTTAGCAAAGCGACGTAAGTTATTAAGAGCAAAATCATGGGCCCACTCCGCATCACGGGTAAACATAAAACGGCGAGCTAAATCGTAGAACATGAATATAATCCTCTTAAAATTGTAGACAAAAAAATACCTCAGACAAGGCTGAGGTATTATATAACAAAAACTGTTTAACGATTAGTTTTAATCATTAGCAGTTTGTTACTTTGCTGATGTATCACAATTGTGACCGAGCAACATCAGTTCTCTTAATGCCACTGAGAACTTAGCAAAATCATGGCTCTGTGACGTTTTAAACTCTGTCAACATTTGCTTCCAACGTTGAAGTAAAAGCTCTTGACTGTCCATCCATTGTTCAATTTGACCATCTACATCGCTGTTTTCACCTTCAAAGCTATTTAATACAACTTCTGATAAGGTGCGTTGCTGCCAATCTAACTCTTCACGATATGACGCACGCGCTAATGCCTGCCAATGGTTAGAAACCGGTTGATTAGTGATTTGATCTAAGAACCAATGTAGTCCCATTTGCGCACCTAATTTAAAGTAAGTGTGCGACACCATGTCGATCTTACGGTTCGAGTTTTGAGCAATTTGCGTTAAATCCATTACCGAGAACAAGCTTGATAACGACACAATGCGCTGTGCGATATCTGTAGGTACACCGCTTTGTGTTAGTTCTTCACGGGCACTTACAATACGATCGCTTTCTGTTTTAACGATGTATTTAGTTAAGTTTTCACTTAAATCGGCAAATGTTGGTGAGAAAATTTCAATCGCTTGCTCAATTGACTGTGCTTTGGTGCGATGACGAAGGAACCAACGTGTTGCACGACGAACAGTACGACGTAATTGGTATAACATTTCTGTTTGTACGCTCGATGGAATCTTATTATCTAAATCACTAATAGATAACCATGTTTCACGCATTTGGAAAATTTCACTCGCGATTGAGTAACACAATGCAATTTCAGCTTCATTAGCACCGGTTTCTTCATTCATTCGCACCATAAAGTTTAAGCCCATATCATTAACAATATTATTTGCTAACTTAGTGGCAATAATCTCTTTGCGTAGTGGATGATTATCCATAGCATCATTAAACTTCTCACGTAATGGGCGCGGGAATGATTTAACTAATAACTGACGGTAATATGGATTCTCAGTAATTTCATCCGTTACCAAAGACTCTTTTAGCACCATTTTCGCGTAAGAAACTAATACAGATAGCTCAGGGCGTGTTAAATCTTTACCTGCAGCGGCGCGCTCTGCTAACTCTTCATCTGTAGGAATAAACTCAATTGCACGGTCTAGCTTACCGTCTTTTTCAAGTGCATGAATAAAGCGAATTTTTTCTTTAAGCGTTGAGGTCCCTTTAGATTGAGTGATCGACAAAGTGTGCGTTTGACGATAACAATCTTTAAGTACTAATTCAGACACTTCATCGGTCATTGAGTAAAGTAACTCATCACGTTGCTTACGCGTTAAGTCGCCCTCAGCAACTAAACCATTAAGTAAAATTTTAATGTTTACTTCGTTATCTGAACACGCAACACCACCTACGTTATCGATGAAGTCAGTATTTACACGACCGCCTTGAGCTGCAAATTCAATACGACCTAATTGAGTTGCACCTAAGTTACCGCCCTCGCCAAATACTTTAGCCCCAAGGTCTTTACCATTAATGCGCAGCGCATCGTTAGCACGATCACCAACATCTGCATCGGTTTCTTTAGAATGCTTAATGTAAGTCCCTATACCACCATTCCACAATAAATCATGGTCCATCATTAATGATGCTTTGATCAATTCATTCGGCGTCATGCTGGCTTTTTTAGTGCCTAACATCTTTTTCATTTCAGGGGTCAGCGTAATCGACTTAGCAGCACGCGAGAAAATACCACCACCGCTTGAAATTAGCTCTTTATTGTAATCTTCCCATGATGAACGTGGTAAATTAAATAAACGTTCGCGCTCTGGATAAGAAGCTGCTGCATCTGGGTTTGGATCAACAAAGATATGTAAGTGATTAAACGCCACTTGCAAGCGAATGTGCTTTGATAACAGCATACCGTTACCAAATACGTCACCGGCCATGTCCCCGATAGCTACTGCTGTAAAGTCTGTGGTTTGACAGTTAATATCCATTTCACGGAAATGACGTTTTACAGACTCCCATGCACCACGAGCCGTAATACCCATCTTCTTATGGTCATAACCTACTGAACCACCTGATGCAAACGCATCACCTAACCAGAAGTTATATTCGTTTGCGATGCCATTGGCAATATCAGAGAATGTTGCTGTGCCTTTATCCGCTGCTACTACTAGGTACGCATCGTCTTCATCATGGCGTGTAACATCAACAGCAGGTACAATTTCACCACGGTCAATATTGTCTGTGATATCTAATAAACCACGAATGAAGATTTTATAACATTCTTGGCCTTCTTTAATAAACGCTTCACGTTCACTAGGTAGTTGTTTACATACAAATCCACCTTTTGAACCTACCGGTACAATCACGGTATTTTTAACTTGTTGCGCTTTTACTAAGCCAAGTACTTCTGTACGGAAATCTTCACGACGATCTGACCAACGCAATCCACCACGGGCAACTTTACCAAAACGTAAATGCACACCTTCAACACGTGGAGAATAAACAAATATCTCAAACGCTGGCACAGGTAGTGGGACTTCTGGAATTAAACTTGGCTGAATTTTAAGTGAGATGTACGACTTAAATTTGCCTTCAGCATCTTTTTGGAAGTAGTTCGTACGTAATGTAGCAACAATCATATCAACGTATAAACGTATAATACGATCATCATCAAGGTTCGCTACGTTTTCTAACTCTGCATAAATTTCTAAGCCTAGTTTTTCAAGTGTTTTAGCACTTGCAGGGCTTTTTACAGAGAACTTTTTAGAGAATAAGTTAACAATTTTAGCGGCAATATGCGGGTAATTTGCAAAGGTACTTTCAATATATGTTTGCGAGAAAGTAACCCCTATTTGGCGCATGTATTTTGCGTATGCACGTAAAATTGATGATTCACGACCCGTTAAACCACCCATTAACACTAGACGGTTAAAGCCATCGTTTTCTAAACGGTTTGCCCATACACTGGTTAATGCAGCGCGAAAACGTGCAGAGATCTTATCAAAATCAGCCATCCCTTTGCTGTCAATTAGCATAGAGAAATCCATGACCCAATTTACGCCACCATCACTAGTTTTAACCGAGTATGGTGTTTCACCTACAACACGTAGACCAAAGTTTTCAAGCATTGGCATAACATCAGATAAATGAATTGGCTCATCTTTATGGAATAAGCTTAAACGCACAATATTGCTGCTTGCTTCTTCTTGTGGACGATAGAACAACATTTCTAACTTGTTCTCATCGCTTAGCATTTCTAGCTTTTCAATATCGACCACTGCAGCGCTAGGTAATACTTCTTCTTTGTATGAGCGTGCAAAGGCATTGCAATATTTACGGTTTAATTCATTACCACGGGCCTCACCAGCAGATTCAAGTAAGGCTGATTGTAATTTATCTTCCCATGTACGAGCGGCTTCTATTAGGTTGTTTTCTATATCTTTCACGTTATATTCAATATTGTTGTCGGTCACACGAACAGTGTAATGGGTACGCGCCAGTGTAGACTCAGAGAAATAGGTAGTAAATTCGACTTTAACGTCAGAATTAAATGCGTTAGCTAAAATAGCTTGCGTTTCGCGGCGAAGCGCTGTGTTATAACGCTCACGAGGTACATAAACCATGCATGATAAAAAACGGCCATATGCATCTTTACGAACAAATAAACGACACATGTCGCGTTCTTGTATTTGCAACACGCCCATGGCAACTTCTAGTAACTCATTCTCACGAGCTTGTACCAGTTCGTCACGTGGGTAGGTTTCTAATATATTTAATACGGCTTTGTATGCATGTGTCCCTTTAGCGAAGTCACACATATCCATAATACGATTAATTTTACTTTTAAGAACCGGTACATCAGCAGCGCTATTGTTGTAAAAGTTTGATGAAAACAAACCGATGAAACGATCTTCACCAATAACATTGCCTTTGTCATCAAAACGTTTTACACCCACATAATCTATGTAAGCTGGGCGATGAACGCGAGACAATGAATTAGTTTTAGTTAAAATTAATAGGTTACTACTGCGTGCTTCTTGGCGTGCCACTTCAGGTAACTCAGAAAGCAAACGTGTATGCTCAGCATCAGAGTTTTTCATTAACCCTAAGCTGGTATCCATTTTACCTTTTAATTGATAGTCGCCCTGAACTGGTGAAAGTTCATATTGGCGGTAACCCATTAATGTAAAGTTGTCCTTTACTAGCCAATCTAAAAACTCAACGGTTTCATTTATTTCGTTGTCATTTTTATCTTTATGGCTTTTTGGCAAGCTTTTGCTTACCGCGATTAATTTTTCGCGAATAGGCTGCCAATCTTCAACCGCAACCGATACATCAACGAGTACTGATTCAAGCTCTTTTTTGAAAGACTCAATAACAGTTGCATCTGTTTGACGGTCAATTTCTATAAAGAATACAGTTTTTGTTGATGTTGATTCTTGCTCTGCTTTTAAGCTTGATAACCCAGATATTTTTTCGTTTTTATCACGTTGAATTTTCAGTGGACTATGAAGAAGTAAGTGAGAGGCGATGTTTTCTCGTGTCATGGCCATACGTACAGAGTCAACTAAAAACGGCATGTCTTTAGCAATGATCTCTACAATGGTATGTGATGACTGCCAGCCATCTTTTGCCACTTCAGGGTTGAAAACGCGAATAACTGCGTCATCTGATGTATTTTTTTCTAGCGAATTCCAAAGGCTGAGTGCAGCACCATATAAGTCACTGTCGTTGCGATTTGCCAAATCCTCTTTAGACATATTGCTGTACAAGGCTTTGGCGAATTTCTCAACGAGTAACACATTATCAGCGCGAACTTTTTTCTGGATAAGCTTACAGACGTTATCTAAAATAACCGAGGCTTGGCCTTCATTTCGTGTCATTGTATGTTCCTTAATCTATCACTGCTAGTTTAGCAGAATATTTGTACAGCCATTTATTAGCGTGGAGTCAGTTAAATTCTAACCCTTTTAAAACTAATAAACAGCCTTTTCGATGAAAACATTTTAAGCATTTCAGCTATTTGGTCATCTATTCACAAAATATAGATATAAATGGCCATTACTGGCCATTTTGGAGCAAATTTATTCACCTTATTTTTTCTGGTCAGTCCAGAGCAAGCTACCAATTGCAGGTAAAAGTAATACAGCACCCAACATATTTACTAAAAACATGAAGGTAAGCAGAATTCCCATATCAACTTGGAACTTCAAATCAGAAAAAATCCACGTACTAACACCAATTGCTAATGTAATACCAGTAAATAACACCGCACTACCACGTTCAACTAATGCATTACGATAAGCAATACTCAATGGCACGTTTTGTTTTAACTGCCCCATCATCGATGACAAAATATAAATACCGTAATCAACACCAATACCTACGCCCAAAGCAATTACTGGTAAGGTTGAAACAGTTAGACCAATCTCAAGCTGAACCATAAGTGCTTGCGCAAGAGTAGAGACTATGTACAAGGGTAATACCACTGCAATAGTCGCTTTTACGCTCTTAAAACTAAGTAAGCATAAAATAATGACCGCCCCATAAACATAGAGCATCATAGGGATTTGCGCAGCTGAAACAGACTCATTCGTTGCAGCCATCACACCTACAGGGCCTGATGCCAATTTGAAAGCAAGCTTGTCTGTGCCCTCTTCGACAGCAAATTGTTTTACTTTTGCAATGACGTTATCAATAGTTTGTGCTTTGTGATCATCTAAAAATATAATCACGGGCATTACTGAACAATCACCGTTTAATAACCCTGTGCTGGTTTCAACGCGAGAGGTTGACTGCACTAAACTGGCAGAATTGCGCGGCAAACTTTGCCACTTTAAATTACCCTCGTTATAACCGGCATTAACCGACTGTGCCACTGAGCTTAGGCTGACCGCTGATTGTACACCAGCTAAATTTTCAACCTTATACTGAAAGCGCGATATACGCTCCATGACGTCATGCTCGGTACACGCAGCAGGATATGCTTCCACGATGACTTTTAAAATATCCGAAGAAATAGTGTATTTGTCCGATATTAAGAAAGTATCTTGGTTGTAACGTGCATCTTGGTGCAATGATGGTGCCCCAGCATGTAAATCACCAATACGCATTTTGTCTGCTTGCCAATAGCCCAGTGCAAATAAAACCAGAGTGAAACCAATAATCATTTTTGCTGTTTTTGGGTCGGTTGCTTTAACTAATAAATCGCGCATTGCATCGAGTATGTTCGGTTTATTAGCATCACCTGATTGAATATGGATGCTGTTTTCAAAGCGCATATACGACGCCCACACTGGCAACAAAATCAGATTAGTAAATATAATCACTGCCACACCTAAACTCGCAGTAATAGCAAGTTCACGAATAATACCGATATCAATGGTTAATAGGGTTAAAAAGCCAACCGTATCAGATAACAACGCAATCCCGCCAGGCACAAGTAACGCCCTAAAGCTTGATTGGCAACATATTGCTGTAGACTTACCTTCAGCAACCTTTTTACCAATGGCATTAATCATCTGCACACCGTGGCTTACGCCAATAGCGAAGACTAAAAATGGCACTAAGATAGACATAGGATCAAGACCGAAGCCTAAGCTAGAAAGCAATCCTAACTGCCAAATTACCGCAATAATTGAACACACAATCGGTAAGATAGTAAGTTTTAAGCTGCCACAAAATAGCCATACCATGACAAAAGTAAACGCAATTGCAATGGCAAAAAATAATACAACCCCTTTTGCGCCCTCGGCTATATCGCCGGCCATTTTTGCAAAACCAATAATATGAATACTGATCTTTTCGGTACTTAGAGGCTCACGAATTTCGCTTTCTAATTTTTTTGCAAAAGCGAGAGTGTCTAATTTTTCTTGTGTTTGCGGATCAGTCTCCAACAGTTGGGCGGTGACCATAGCACACGAATAATCGCTTGCTATCATACGACCCACTACTTTGGCCTTTTCAATGTTCTCTTTAACAATTCCTAAGCCTTGCTTATCGGCTTTAAAGTTGGCTGGTATAATAGGCCCGCCAGCAAAGCCGTCTTCAACGACTTCAACAAAGCGCGCACTAGGTGAAAATATTGAATTTACTAAAGGACGATTTACTCCTGGAATAAAGTAAAGTTGGTCATGCACAGCTTTTAATTGAGTAAAAAATTCAGGGTTAAAAATATCACCACTGTCATCACATACTGAAATTAAAATACTATTAGCGCCGCCAAACTGTTTTTCATGTTTGGTGTACACCTTCATATAATCATGGTTAAGCGGAATATTTTTATTAAATGACGCATCAAGCTGAATCTGCGTTGCTTTAAAAACCAATAAACAGGTGATCAACACAAAACTTATGAGCACCACTAAGCGGTGTCTAAAAATCGCTTTTTCTAAAAAATCTAAAATTGCTTGCATTAAGGGGTCAACTCCTTCACTTTAATGCCGTTTTCTGTTGTCATGATCAGTTTATCTTTAACAATCACGCCATCAAGAATCGCTTTACCATCAGCCAACTGCTCGTAAGACAACACATCATCTTTAAGCTGAAAAATAACACCGCTATTAGCCAATAATAGCCATTGTTTATTGTTATAATTAATGATGCTATTTACAGTAGCGGTTTTATCATTGTCTAAGTGCTGCCACTGCTGACTATCGGTTTTATTTATAAAAATATTACCGCGTAACCCTGCAACAATTTGTTGCGATGAATCTGAAGCAAAACCAAAAAATGAACCAGGGTAAATCTCATCTAAACGTTGCCATGTTTGGCCATCGTCATCACTTTTTGCCATTAAGCCCATCTCACCGACCAGCATTAAACCCGAACTAGTCGGTTCAATGCGATTAAAGTGAGGTAATATAGACGAGGTTTCTATTTCGTAACCCTCAGGATCTGTTTGTTTTAAGTCATTTAAATAATCTCTATCTTCACTAAATAACAGCGAATCTAAAAAGCGTTTTTGCCAATGTTTTCCGCCATCACTTGTTTGATAAAACATACCGTAAGCGCCAACAGCATAGCCATTTAAGTCATCTTTAAAATAAATATCTAGACAGGGTTTATCTAAGCTTGGTTTTGCTTGTTGTAACTGCCAATTTTCACCACCATCGGTGGTATTAATAATTGTGGCGTCATGTCCACATGCCCAGCCATTAGAATCATTAGTAAATTCAACCGCTGTTAGTAATACTTGTGTAGGTACCGATTTCGCTTGTTGCCAATCGCTACCATCAATACTTTTAATGACCGTCCCATGTTTACCTACAGCAATAAGTCCTGCTGAAGTTTGGGTAATATCGGTAAGGAGTGTTTTATCTGCATTAATTGCGCTAATCGCACTTTGAGGTGCGTCTTGTGCAAAACTCGCACCGCTTAGGATCAGGCTGGCATAGACCAAATACTTCATAAATTAAATTCGCCTTGAACTGAGGATTTGTTTGTCTGTTATAAAGAGGAAAACCTGTGCGTTAATAGACAAACGCGATGTGAAAGAAAAAAGGCACCTAGGAAACTAGGTGCCTGCTTTTATACTATCTGCCAGCGCGACGTAAAGCGCTCGATGTAAACTCATTGTCATTAAATGACTGAGAAAAGTCATACATCTTTTCTTGGTTATCTAGACCAATGGCTAAGTAGCGACGTGAATTAAGATCGTGGTATACCTCAAGCGTACTCCACTGTGTCGGTACTTCATAGTAGTTAAGACCATAAGCCATTGCTACACGATAAAGTTGGTCACGATTATCGTAAATATCGGTAACATGAACTTGCCAACTGTCTTCGTCAATGTAGAAAACACGTTTTTTGTAAATATGACGGGTGTCATCTTTTAAGTTTGCTTCAACAACCCATACGCGGTGTTTTTCGTAACGTGTATGCTCAGGGTTTATATGACCGGGCTTTAAAATATCATCATAAGTTAGCTTGTCGCTGTGAAGCTTGTAGCTATTGTATGGGATGTAAAGCTCTTGCTTACCTTTTAGCGTCCAGTTATAACGATTTGGCGAGCCATTGAACATATCAAAGTCATCAGTTGTACGTAAGCTATCTGCTGCTGTACCCGGTGCATCGTACGCTACATTAGGTGCACGGCGAACACGGCGCTGACCTGAATTGTACGTCCACGCTTGGCGCGGCGTTAAAATTTGGTCCATAGTTTCATGCACCAATAACGCGGTCCCTGCTAAACGAGCTGGCTCTGTCACTTGCTGTTTAAACTTAAACAAAATATTAGAATCTTGTAGTTCAGCCGGAGTAGCACTTGGATCTGAATATTTAACTAATAACTGCTCATCAAAACCAACATAGTTATATGAACCCGATGCCGTCGGTGCTGCCTGACCACCAAAACGCTCAATAGACTGACCACGGTAACGAAGTAAATGGTTCCAAATTGCTTCTAAACCCGTTTTAGGGATTGGAAATGGAATACCAATAGCTGTACTTTTAATACCATTTCCGCCTTCAACTAATTCAGCAGACGTTGCAAACTTTTTGGTTGCATCGTACACAAATTGTGGAAAAGACGCAGAACGACGGGTTTCGTACACTGGCATTTTAAACGTATCTGGGTACGCTTCAAATAACGCGATTTGTCCTGGGCTTAAGTTTTCTTTGTATTTATCAATATTACTTTTATCAATAGTGAATAATACTTTATCGGTTGCATAAGGGTCCAAGTGGTGCATACCCGGTTCATAACCTGCTGGAGCAGCAGTAATACCGCCATTCCATGCTGGGATTGAGCCATCAGCATTCGCTGCTTTTTCCGCACCAATTGGACTTAAGTCTTTACCAAGGCGCGCAGCTTCTTCTGGGCTAATTTTAGCCAGCGCTGCGTGGCTTGCAAACAAACTACAAAACGCTGTAGCAATGAGGGTAGGTTTTTTAATCATAATAATGTTACCCCTAGATAGAATATTTTAAGTTAAAAGAAACGTAATCTCGGTCAGAGAAAGTGTTGGTGTCGCCACCACCCCAAAATGAGTTGTAACTTACATCCAAAGACCATGCATTTTGGTAATTAAAGCTCATGGTAGCACCTAGCGACTTACGATCTTCAATGAATAAGAACATTGGATCTGGCGTGTTACCATTTACATCATGAGAAAATACAAAACGTGGTGAGAAGTTAATACCATTGTAAAGGTTAAAGTAATCACCTTTAGCAATTAAGCGGTAGCCCCACGATGAAGCCGTAGCAAACGATTTTTGCTCAGGTCCATTAGATAATGCCATATGTAGTGAAGAGTAATCTGAACTACCAGGCCCCTGAATAACACCACTTCGGCCAGTACCAGAGACATTTAAACGGATCTCATCGTACTCGGGCATGTTATTAATACGAACACCACCAATTTCACCCACAACAGCCCAACTATCAGCGCCTAATGAAGGACCAAATAGATGTGTTGCCGTAAACTGTAATTGTGACGTATTGCGTTCGATATAACCTTTGGCTAACTCGCCTGGCCCAACAACACTTGCATCATCGCCTTTACTCATTTGCGAAATACCTGCAAACTCAGGGCGTAAACCAGCAATAGCTAACTGCTCAGGCATCGCAGCGTAAAGTAGCTCTACGTCATCGATTTGCAGCGGTTCGTCTTCACGAAAAGTAAACTCACCCGCAAAAGCAGTTTCACCAAGCGAGGTGTTAAAGCTTAAACCGTAAAGTTTAATATCTTCAGGGTATTCGTTAGTTGCTTTAGCAAATGCTTTTAAATCGGATACGTTATCAGAGGTAATTTCAGTACTTGCAATCATCGCTAAATCTTGTTGAATTGATGCTTGCGTAAAGTTTGATACGCGACCCGAAATAAGCGGACGACGATTATGGTAATTTACGTGATAAAGCGCTACTTCGGTATCATTCCACTCTGGTAAAAACATACCGAGTCGTAAGCCGTATTGGCCGCCATCATCTGGCTCTGTTTTGCCATCATAGCCTTTACCTTTGAGGGCAACCTTGGTCGGGTGTGTCAAGTACATATTAGCTAATAGCTGTTGACCTGCAGCACTTGATGGATCAATTCCCTGACTTGCAGCTACTTGAGAGTGAGTTGCTATCAAGTTATTTAAACTATTTGTTAAAAATGCTAAATCAATATCAGGATTTGAAGTAAAACCTAGCTGTACGTTTTGTTGATAACCGTTTTCTGCAGCAAAATCATTGGTAGAAAAATAAGTCCCTGCTGCCGGTAGACGAGTTTCATGCCACTGGTATTGGTAAAAACCTTCTAAGGTCATGTTTTCTGTAAGCCCTAACGATGCCCACAACATACCAACCGGAATAAACGCTTCTTTTAGCTCAGCACCTGGTGCTTTTAAACGGTCTATATCGACCGGATTAACGTTAATACCATGAGAAATTAACGTACTTTCACCCCAGTTTACTACTTGTTGACCAACACGAATTGAAAGCGGGTTATTACCATCGTTTAAATCAAAGTTCGCCCATACGTAGGCATCAAGTAAACGAAGGTCGGCACAACTTTGCTCTTTAGTATCATCGTCATCACAAGGGTCTACACCTTGCCCTGATGTTGGATTAACATAAGCACGATCGCCGTCCATTAATTCAAAATCGTAAAAATACATAAAACGAGTAAATAAGCCGTAGTTATCTTTGCTTATTGATAAGTCATGCGTGCCTTTTAATAGCTTTGAGAAAGACTCACCGCTATCAAAATTTAAACCGCCCGCGTCACCGTTGTTTGAGTAGGACCCTGGTTGAGCCCAGACATCTTGGGATGAATAAATCGTATTGAGTGCTGGGTTGTAACCCGTCCAATCAAATGATGGATTATTACTCTTACCAATCATATCAAAATTTCGGTCTTCTACCCGAATACTCTGACCATATGAAAAGGTAGAATCGAAGGCGATATCAAAACCACCCACCTCAAATGTTGCAGCCTGTGTCTGTGCTGCAGTTAAACCCATAGCCGCAGCTGTTAAGCCAAGTGCTATTTTATTTTTAACAAAAAGCGATCTTCTTATCATTTTGGTTCCCCCCTGTCGCGGGTATTTTTGTGTGATCAAGTTATTGTTTTTAGTGTAATCGTAACGATAGAAGCGAATCAAACAAATTACAAATGGCCGCCTTCAATCAGTTATATTTTTTATTTGTTCAACGTTTACGTATTGGTAAGACGTCATACCAGATAATTTATACACGTAAATTAACAATAGAACAAACCGAAATTAACAAAAAAGCAATATTAATATGTATTTATAACACAAAAAATGACTGCTAAGCTACTCGTTCGAGACGGATGAACTTGTTTTCATTACTTAAAATGAGTCTAAATCGACCACGGATACCTAGGCTAGAAATAAAAGGTCGAAGGTGATGAGCGGAAAAACGAATTGTTTTACCGCTATCAGCTGTCACTTGGATAGAGCTATACCGTCCATGGTAATAATCCATGCACTTTGTATAGCTCAAATGCATACTAAAGTAATGTTCTATCATGATTTATTGTAAGGCTTTTTCAACCTTTTCAAATAAGTCGTCGCTTAACCCTTCTAAGTTAGCTAATCGCTCTAGTTGGGCCCTCATTGCAGTTGCACGGGTTTCATCATAACGACGCCACGACATAAACGGCGTTAACATACGAGATGCATTTTGCGGATTAATCGCATTAAGCTTAATCAATAAATCGCCAAGTAATGTATAGCCCGTGCCATCTAAACGATGAAACTGTGCGGTATTAAAATGAGAAAAGCTGCCCACTAATGCACGTACTCGGTTTGGATTCGAAAAATCAAAGCAAGGATGCGAGTACAAGGCTTTTATTTTCTCAATAGCATCTTCAGCAGAGTTCATCGCTTGCAAAGCAAACCACTTATCCATTACTAATACATCATGGCGCCATTGAGCGTCAAAATGCTCGAGTAATTGATCCGACAATGGGTGAGCTGCTTTAACCACACTGCTTAACGCACCGAGTACATTGGTCATATTTGTTGAAGATGCAGCCTGCTCAATTAAACTTGCCGCCTCAACACTGTCGGTTTTTGCCAAATAGTGAAGGCACAGCTGTTTGAGCGCACGTATTGCTACCGCTTGGGCACTCACACTGCCATCATCGGTAATGGCTTGGTAACAGCTTAAAAATTCACTGTGCAATTGCGTGGCAATTTGCTGTTCAAATAACTCAATATTAGCCGTTATTTGATCTACCGGTATTATTTCAAATTCAGCAGCTAAGGTATCAAAACTTGGCAACTTCAACAGTTCAGCAACTAGCGCTAAATCGCCCTCACGCTGAGATAGCAATGCGCGAAGTGCATCAATCACATCTTCACTCAAAGGAGTCTTACTTGCTGAAGTAACATTGGCTTTAAGTGCGTTAATAAATAACTGCTGTTGTGCATCCCAGCGTGAAAAGTCGCTACGCGCAAAACGCATAATATGTAATAAATCCGCTTCACTAATAGATTGATTTAAAATACATGGGGCTGAAAAGTCTTCGAGCAATACAGCGGTTGGGTTACTGTGAATATTATCAAAGTGAAATGTTTGCGAGCTATTTGTTACATCCAGTACATGATCAAGCTGCTTGCCTTGATACTGTAATGTAATACTTTGCCCTTGAGAGTCTAAAAGCTCAATAGCAAAAGGAATATGTAACATTGCATTGTCAAGCTGATTCGCTGGCGTAAGCTGCTCTACGCTAAGCGAAAACGTTTGCGCAGCTTCATCATACTTTTTAGTTACGTTCAGGCGAGGTGTACCACAATGGTTATACCAACGCTTAAATTGTGATAAATCAATGGATGATGCATCACTCATTGCTGCAATAAAATCATCACAGGTCACCGCTTGCCCGTCATGGCGTTCGAAATACAATGCCATGCCTTTTTGAAAGTTTTGCTCACCTAAAAGGGTATGCATCATGCGAATTACTTCTGCCCCTTTGTCGTATACAGTCACAGTGTAAAAGTTATTCATTTCAATCACTTTTTCTGGACGTATCGGATGAGCCATAGGGCCTGCATCTTCACTAAACTGATGAGTACGCATCACTTTTACAGCATCAATTCTATTAAGCGCACGAGAGCCTAAATCACTACTAAATTCTTGATCTCGAAATACCGTCAAGCCTTCTTTTAAAGACAATTGAAACCAGTCACGACAAGTTACACGATTTCCGGTCCAGTTATGAAAGTACTCGTGGCCAACAATAGACTCAATGGTGTGGTAATCTTTATCAGTTGCCGTTTCTTGATTTGCCAACACACATTTACTGTTAAAAATGTTTAACCCTTTATTTTCCATTGCTCCCATATTGAAAAAATCAACGGCAACAATCATGTAAATATCAAGGTCGTACTCTAAATTAAAGCGAGTTTCATCCCAAGCCATCGCTTTTTTAAGCGACGTCATGGCATGCTCTGTTTTTGGTAAATTTCCTTTATCAACAAATAACGCTAAGGTGACATCTTTACCACTGCATGTTGTATACTTGTCGTGTAAAACATCAAAGTCCCCTGCCACTAAAGCGAACAAGTAGCTTGGCTTTTTGAATGGGTCTTGCCATTTTACAAAATGACGTCCATCTTGCGTTTCACCGCTATCAACTTGATTACCATTTGAGAGTAAATGCGGGAATGTTGTATCTGCAATTATAGTGACATCAAAAGTAGAAAGGACATCAGGACGGTCCATATAGTAGGTTATTTTTCTAAACCCTTGCGCTTCACATTGGGTACAGTAAGCCCCGCCAGATAAGTACAACCCCTCAAGTGAAGTATTGGTTTGTGGTGATGTTTGCGTCACTATACTTAGCTGACACTCATCAGGTAGATTATTAATGATTAATTGCTGATTTATAATTTTATAATCTGTGAGCTCCTCACCCTCTACCGACAATGAGATCAAAGTTAAGTCAATGCCATCTAATACCAGTGGTGCATTTGAATCGCCAACGCGCTTAAGTGTTAATAAAGCATTTACCTGAGTTTGTAATGGCTGTAAATCAAACGTCAGCTCAGTGTGTTCGATTGAAAAATGGGGGGCTTGGTAGTCTTTTAGATATTCTGCTTGAGGTTTTTGTAGTTCAGTCATGTTCACTCCAAAAAAATAGCCCCTTTTAGTGATAAAAGGAGCTACTTAAATTAAGCCGTTTGTTTAGGTTTAATACGTAGTATCTTAATTCCTAAGTAAGCGTAAATAACGGCTAAGAAAGGATTTATAAGGTTAAAGAAAGCATAAAGCGCGTAATCAAACGGATTGATTAATAGAACACTTTGCATATACGCACCACACGTATTCCACGGTATCAGTGGGCTAGTAATTGTACCGCCATCTTCTAGAGTACGAGATAAGTTAACAGGCTTTAAGCCACGCTTTTTATATTCTTCTTTAAACATCCGCCCAGGTACCACAATGGCAATATACTGATCGGCAGCAATAACATTGGTACCAATACACGTTGCAATAGTGGAGGCGATAAGAGAGCCAGTGCTTTTTGCTATTTTTAGAATACTTTTAACAAATATATCAAGTAGACCCGTTTTTTCCATAATCGCACCAAACATCAGTGCTGTCATGATCAACCATGTGGTTGTTAGCATGCCAGACATACCGCCGCCGCTCAGTAACGAGTCCATTTTCGCATCGCCCGTGTTAATCGTGAAGCCATCAAAAAAGGTGGTCCAAACCAGTTTAAAGTAACCGACAAACTCACCCTGAGTCATGTCTATTTGGCTAGCAATTAAGTCCGATTGAAATAGCATAGCCCACACCGCGCCAATCACGGCACCAATAGAAATGGCAGGAAACGCTGGCATTTTTCGAATAGCAAGTACGAGTAATACAATTAACGGCACCAACATTTCTAAGCCAATGTTAAAGTTTTGCTGAAGAATTGCAGTTATTTGCTCTATTTGACCAGCCTCCCCCGCTGCTGTCGCGTTAAAGCCCATGAAAACAAAGATGATTAATGCAATGACAAAGCTAGGTACTGTAGTCCAAAGCATATGATGAATATGTTCAAACAAATCTGCACCAGCAACCGCTGGAGCTAAATTGGTTGTTTCAGATAATGGACTAAGCTTATCGCCAAAATATGCGCCTGATATTACAGCACCCGCGGTAACTGTCGGCTCTAAACCCAGTCCTGAAGCGACACCGAGTAACGCAACACCTATAGTCGCTGCTGTAGTCCATGAACTACCAATACTCATTGCTACAATGCCACAAATTAAACAACTCGCGGCATAAAACCAACTAGGATTGATGATTTGTAGACCGTAATAAATTAATGTCGGAACGGTTCCTGATAATAACCAAGTTCCGATTAATGCCCCTACCATGAGTAAGATTAAAATCGCACTAAGAGATAAAGTGATCCCCTCAATCATTGCATCTTCTAATTTTTTCCATGTGTAGCCATTTTTTAAACCAATTAACGCCGCAGCGAATGTTGCAAATAACAAGGCAATTTGATTTGGACCTGACGATGAGTCATCACCAAATAAGTACACAGCGGCACCTAATAAACAAATTAATACAGCAATTGGAATGAGTGCATCAAAAAACGAGGCACTTTTTAGTGGTTTTTCTTCAATTGGCTTCAAAATATAGACTCCTACACACATTCGATGCATGTTGATTATTTTTATTAGCACGTACGCGCATTTATTGAGCACTATTGATCTAGCTCAACTTTTGGTAATCCGCGATTATAACAATTTAGCAAATTATCGATAGTAAAAAAGGCGCCTAGGCGCCTTTTTTTTGCAAAGTGAAGCTTATTTTAGCGCTTAGCTACGCGACCATATTTAATATAATCTTGTGTAATAAGTGCAGCTTCTTCAAGAAATGGGTCAAGCTCTTCAATCACCTCTGGTACATCGTCCAGATTTTCTATTGGCTCTTTACCTAAACGATTTAAGCGCTCATTAGTACGGGCTAGTGCGCGTGCCTCATTTTCTTCTTTTTCTTTAATGCGCTTTTTCTCAACCAAAGAAATTGTTTTACGATCTTTTTCTTCGTTGTAGCGAGCGATATCTTCAAACACATAATTAAATTCAGGTTCGGCTTTAATACGCTCATTATGCTGCTTTTCAAGTACACTGATAATAGGGTTTAAACGCCCTATTTGCTTATACTTTGCTTTTACTATGCTATCCCATGGCAAGGCATTATCTTGTTTACTTTCCCCCCATTCTGCAGGGTCAATGGCTGATGGGAAAGTAATGTCTGGGATCACCCCTTTATGCTGTGTACTACCACCATTAATGCGGTAAAACTTTGCAATCGTATATTGCACACTACCTAATGGGTTATCGTATAAGTCATAAGCACGCGCTAAACCTTTATGCTGCTGCACGGTCCCTTTACCAAAG
Source organism: Pseudoalteromonas sp. APC 3224 (assembly GCF_030407535.1). Taxonomy (GTDB): domain Bacteria; phylum Pseudomonadota; class Gammaproteobacteria; order Enterobacterales; family Alteromonadaceae; genus Pseudoalteromonas. Next base: position 97,031 of record NZ_JASDDF010000002.1, read on the forward strand.
GTTTGCTCACCAATGATAACGGCGCGGCCATAATCTTGCATTGCTGCGGCAAAAATTTCAGACGCGGATGCGCTGTACCTATCAACAAGCACTGTCAGCGGGCCATCATAATAAGTAATGCCGTCACGGTCTTTTTGCTCTTCAATACGGTTGTTTAAAGTATGAATTTGTACTACTGGACCTTGATCAAAAAACAAACCTGATAACTGCGTAGCTTCATATAATGAACCGCCGCCATTTTGACGTAAATCAATAATAATTCCGTCTACGTTTTGTTCTTTGAGTTTAGCCAACTCGACTTTTACATCTTTAGATAAGTTATTGTAAAAACCAGGAATTTCTATTACACCAATTTTGCTGGTTAAATCAGAATAACTGGCTTGAAACACTTCTGATTTGGCAGCTCTGTCTTCTAGACGGATTTTATCACGGGTAATTTCAACCACTTTTGGCGTACCGTGAGCATCCGCACCCTTTAGGTATTGCAAACGCACTTTAGTGCCTTTGGGGCCTTTTATTAAATCAACCACATCATCTAAACGCCAGCCAATTACATCAACAAACTCTTCGCCATCTTGAGCCACACCAATAATGCGGTCATCGGCTTTAATTTGCTCAGATTTGTCTGCCGGGCCTCCAGGCACTAAACTACGAATTACCGTATAGTCTTCATCAGGCGTTAATACCGCACCAATGCCTTCAAGCTCAAGATCCATATCCATTTTGAACTGCTCTGCACGACGTGGAGATAAGTATGAAGTATGTGCTTCAATACTACGTGCAAGTGAATTCATTACAATTTGAAATGCATCTTCAGATTTTGATTGTACAAGACGCTTTTCTGCGTTTTTATAACGCTTGGTCAGCACGTCTTTTATGCCAGGCCAATCTTTACCTGTCATTTTTAACCGTAATGCATCATATTTTACACGCTCGCGCCAAATTTCATCTAATTCAGCTTGCGTAGTCGCCCATGGCGCATCTTCACGGTCATAAAAGTATTCATCTTCAGTGTCGAACGTCATTTCATTTTCAAGTAATGAAAGCGAAAATTCGTAACGTTCAAAACGACGTTTAAGGCTTAAGTTGAAAATATCAAATGTAAACCCTAACTTGCCGCTAATAAGCGCGTTATCGAAACGCTCACGATATTGCTCAAAAGAGTCAATATCGCTTTTCAAAAACACGCTTTTATTAAAATCAAGGGATTCGATGTAACGATCAAACACTTTACTTGAAAGCTCATCGTTAAATCGAACAGGTGTGTAATGCGAACGAGTAAATAGATTAGCCACTCGTTTACTGGCTGTACCGTGCTGACTTTCTTGCTTAAGCAAAGGTAAGTCTTCTAATGTTACCGGCTCTACTGCAGCCAATAATGAACCTGAAAACAGCGCAGCAACTAACGGAATGAGCGTAAACTTTTTACTCATACACAACTCCTTAATTTTTTTCGCAGCTTAAATAATGTATAAGCTGTCGGCTTTGGTTTTAACTTGCATACCGGTCACTAATTCAACGTGAACATCGTCTTTGTTTACTTCAGTGATTACTGCATTAACAAGTGCTTGGCCAAGTTTAACCTTAACCTTATTATTAACCTTGACCTCGCCTGCAGGTAAAGGTTCAACTTTTCCTGAACGCTTAGGTGCAGCGGCTTTTGCTGGTTTTGCTGCAGCCGGTGAGTTTTTAGCCGCATGAGCTGGTTTCTTTTTGAAAGATTTTGCATCTGAATCTTGACGAGGACGCTGCTGCTTTTTACGCTTTGCCATTTTAGCACGGCTTTCTTCCAACGCTTTTTGTGCGTGGTCAATATGCTCTTGCTCAACTTTTTCGCCTTGATTTCCGTCAAGATCGATTCTAAATTCAGATTTAGTAACTGCTTCAAGGTAGCGCCAGTTAGAGGTGTATTTTCTAAGTGCTTGACGAACTTGTGTCTTACTAACTTTTTCAGACCCTTCAATGCGCTCAGCGATATCTTTGAAAATACCTACTTTAAGCGGCTGAATGCCCTCTTTTTGTTTAAAACATTGTGGAAATTCTTGGTATAAGAACTCCAATACTTCATTAATATCTTTTAGCTTGTTTGTGGTTTCCATTTTAGAACCTATTTAATCACATCTTTTCATCAAGGGCAGAATCAACATAGTGGATACACCAATCAACTAACTCTTCAAAGTCAGCTTCAATCACAGCCATATCACCACGTAAATGTTCCCAAATACCATTTATAATTTCATCAATTGAATCACAGTCTAAATCATCAGGTAGACGATCCCATGCCATGTGAATCAAATCATTGAGCGTTTCCGCTACATGTTCTTCATCCCCTTCCCAATCACCAACATCTTGAACGGCAAAAAGGTAGTCTTGAACATTTAGCAAGTCTTTCATTACAGGCTAGCCTCTAAGCATTTTACAAGTGCTTCAAGCCCTGCTTGGTCATCAGTATCAAATCGGCCAATACTTGGGCTATCTATGTCTAGTACCGCAAATACAGATCCATTTTTCATGATAGGTACAACTATCTCAGAATTTGATGCTGCATCACAGGCTATATGACCGTCAAAAGCATGCACATCTGAAATTAATTGGGTTTGCTCGGTCGCCGCAGCAGTGCCACATACCCCTTTTCCTACTGGAATACGAATACAAGCTGGATTGCCTTGAAATGGACCAAGTACCAATTCTGATGGTGAATCCATAAAATAAAAGCCCGCCCAATTCACATCTTCTAAAGAGGTAAATAACAGCGCGCTTATATTTGCCATATTGGCAATTATGTTTGATTCACCGCCTATCAGCGATTCAGTTTGCTTAACTAATGACTGGTAAAAATCGTGCTTTTGCATACCAAACTACTTCTTATTAAACATACAGTAGCTAAAGGTACTCTTTGTCACTAAAAATTGAAACCTTTTGCGGGTAAAAAAAAGGAAATTACATGGTTTTACGACATACTTGATTAAATATTCCGCAATTAACTTTGTACCGATTTACGCAGGCCGAATAAAAACAGTCCAGCGGCAAACCCTGACATCACACTATTGATTAAAAAGATCTCGCCTGTAGTGGCGCTCAAAAGGTAACTAAAAATAGCGCCACCCAGCAAGCCCAGCGTTAATACTCCAGAATAATTTACCTTAGAATACTTAAACATAAGTAAATAACCCGGCACTACAAACGCGGCCATAGTTAAACCCACTATGTGCGCGTTAGCAATAGCGGTCATTAATAGTCCTAAAAAAATAGAAACAGCGTCACCACGCATAGTCAATGCGTAGTAAATCCCCAACATACTGCCAATAATAACGGGAGATAATAATGAAAGTGCGACACTTTTTGCGAGTTGATGTTTCATTGTAAGATCCTTAACAAAAACATAAATCTTTAATTTCTAAGCATGCACTAAGAGCCAAAGCTTATAAATAGAGACTATGGTCGTATTTTCTAACTGAATATGCTTGGTTTTGAAGAAGGTATAGCGAATATGAGGCACAGAAAAGCCCGCTAATAAGCGGGCTTTAATATAATGGTGGAGAGATAGGGATTTGAACCCTAGAGGGGCTATAAACCCCTGCCGGTTTTCAAGACCGGTGCATTCGACCACTCTGCCATCTCTCCGCACGGCCTGAATAATAGGGAAACCCTTGGGCTTTGTGAAGCTTTTTTTTCATTTTTTTGTTCAAGTGATTAAAAAACAACTAATTTGTTTAAACATAAAGCAATGAGAGCAAATCCTAACCGGCAAATGAACTTTTATTTAAATTTAGTTGTCTATTGATCTACAAAGGTTTGCCCAAACATATAAGAGTTGGTAATCTAATTTTAGTTAAATTACAGGAACTACTTAGTTTCACTTACAGGAGCTCTACAATGGCGTTTAATCAATCGTACAATACTGCAAAGCCGGTAATGTCGACCATTGAAACAAACAAAGTGCTTAAAAACACTTATTTCTTACTTGCAATGACACTTGCATTTAGTGCAGTCACTGCCGGTATTTCAATGGCACTGCAATTACCTTACTTTATGGGACTTGTATTCACACTAGTTTCATTTGGTCTACTTTTTGTTGTTAATAAAAAAGCAGATACAGCATCTGGTGTATTTTGGGTGTTTGCGTTTACAGGATTAATGGGAGCCGGCTTAGGCCCTCTACTAAATCACTACGCGCAATTACCTAATGGCCCTATGCTAATTATGCAAGCGCTAGGTTCTACGGCGTTAATCTTCTTTGGTTTATCTGCTTATGCACTTAACACTAAAAAAGACTTCTCATTTATGGGTGGCTTTTTAACTGTAGGCTTAATCGTGGTTATCGTGGCAAGTATTGTAAATATTTTCTTAGGTAGCTCGTTAATGTTTATGGTTCTAAACGCAGCAGTTGTATTAATCATGTCTGGCCTAATTTTGTTCGATACGAGCAGAATCATTAACGGCGGCGAAACAAATTATATCCGTGCAACTGTATCTTTATACCTTAGCGTATATAACCTATTTACTTCATTACTTGCCTTACTTGGCGCAAATAATGACTAATTAAATAGTTCTGTTAAAATAGCCCCTTTATTGGGGCTTTTTTATTGGAATAGTTTTGGCACGCTTTGTACTTTCTTTACATACTCCACCATCAGATCACGATACCACTCAACGTATTGTTAAGTTTGCTCATGCCTGCCTAGCGCAGGGACATAGCGTTGATGCGTTATTTTTATACCAAGATGGTATTTATCATGCTTCAACTCATTTTGAGTTAGCCTCAGATGAGTTGAGTACTCCCTCGCTTTGGCAGCAACTGGCTGAAAAAAATATAAAACTAATGTTATGCGTTACTGCGGCTGAAAAGCGAGGCTTAGATATAAAGAATACCGGCGCATTTGCTGTTGCAGGCTTAGCTGAATTTGCCATGCTGGCCAGTGAAGCAGATAAATGGATACAATTTAAATGATTAATGTACTCGTAATTAGTCAGTCAAGCCCATTTGATGACATGCATATCCGCGATGCACTTGATATGACCCTTATTTTTGCTGCCGTAGATCAAAATATTAGCTGGTTGTTTAGTGGTCCAGCCGTGTTAGCGCTGAAAAGAAACCAAAATCCAAATACCTTAGGTATCAAAGATTTTTTTAAAAACATTAAAATGTTGGAAATCTATGATATTGAAAATATTTATGTGTGTGAAAAGTCACTGATTGATTATGGTTTAAGTAAAAGTGAACTACTCATTGAGGCAAACATAGTAAACTTTAATGCCCAAAAACAGTTAATTCACAATCAGCAGCATGTGGTGACCCTATGAGTACTTTACATATTTTTTCAAAACCACTGAATTACTACAGTACCCACAGCTTAGACAATCTAATTATGCTCACAGACAGTGTTTTACTCGTGGGTGACGCTTGCTTTGCAAAAGGGCAATATAGACAATTTGCTGACTCACTTTATATTTTAAAAGATGATGCAGAAGCTCGAGATATATCATTAAATATGAACGACAAAGCAATTAGCTATGATGAGTTCGTTACCCTCAGTTTAACTGCAAAACAATCAATTACTTGGTGAACCATGTTGGAATTTAATAATCAAACAATAGACACTGATAAACAAGGTTATTTGCTAGATCATACTGTTTGGTCAAAAGAGTTAGCCAATGTTATTGCAGAGCAAGAAAACATCACATTAACTGAGCAGCATTGGGAAGTTGTTAACTTTGTGCGAGAGTTTTATCTTGAATATAACACTAGTCCAGCCATTAGAATGTTAGTCAAAGCCATGGCTAAAGCACTCGGTGAGGATAAAGGGAACAGCATGTACTTATACAAGCTTTTTCCTAAAGGGCCAGCCAAACAAGCAACTAAAATTGCGGGTTTACCTAAACCTGCACGGTGTATTTAATGAAGCATAAAACTGAACATTCGCCCTCCTCAAAGGGTAAGCGCAATACAGGCCGTACTTACTCTCGAAGTGGTATCAATAAAAGGACAGTAAAAAGACCAATAAAGCCGGCAATAGCGCAGAGCGATAAAAAAGTCATTTTATTTAATAAACCTTATGATGTTCTTTGCCAGTTCACTGACGATCAAAATAGGCAAACATTGGCTAATTTTATTTCTATAAAAGATGTTTACGCAGCAGGTCGTTTAGACAGGGACAGCGAAGGGTTGTTGTTATTAACAAACTGCGGCAAGTTACAAAATACGCTCACATCGCCTGGTAAAAAAACCAACAAAACCTATTGGGTTCAGGTTGAAGGGATCCCAACACAAGCATCTATCGATGCTTTAAATAAAGGTGTCGAACTAAAAGATGGCATCACCTTGCCCGCTGAAGTAACTTTAATGAATGAACCAGCGCTTTGGCCAAGGACTCCTCCTGTGCGAGAGCGTAAATCAATACCTACATCATGGCTAAGTATTACAATTAACGAAGGCAGAAATCGTCAAGTTAGACGTATGACAGCTCATGTTGGCCACCCTACTTTGCGTTTAATTCGCTACAGTATCGGTAAATACACGCTAGAGGGAATAAATAGCGGAGAATTCAAAGAAATTGATAATTAACCATCAAGTTGCGTTAATTATCTAATTATCTGTAGCTAAAGCAATACAATTTCTTCCTTGTTTTTTCGCGTAATAAAGTGCGTTATCTGCTTGTTTAAAAAATTGTGCATGATCGCCATCGTGTTCATGCTCTATGGTGTTTATTCCCATACTGACAGACAATATACCAGTAAAGCTGTCTTTGTGGGGAATGGCCATTTTTTCAATCGATTTTTGTATTTGTTCGGCAATAAATAATGCCCCTTGCTTACCTGTTTGAGGTAACAGCACGACAAACTCTTCTCCTCCGAATCGCGCAACAAAATCTTCTGGCCTGCAGACAGTTTCAGCTAATTTTTGCGCAACTTGAAATAAACATTTATCTCCTTCGAGATGACCATACCGGTCGTTATACTTTTTAAAATTATCGATATCAATAATGATCATCGAAAGCTCACGATGCTCGTTCGATAACTTGTTAAATTCAGACGTTAGTTTTTCATCAAAGCGCCGCCTGTTGGCTATTTTAGTGAGTGAGTCTAAAAACGCCATATCACTGAGTATTTCTTGAGTTTTTAAACGCTCAGTAGCATCGTTGAATATAGCAATAAATTCTCCTTCAACACTGATACCAGAAACTTGCATCACAATCTCACTGCCATCTTTACAAGAAATTCTGTAATCATTAGCTGGAATATCATCATTATTTTTGATTGGCTTGCTCAAGTGACTCCTGCCATAACGTTTGTGCAAATGTTCTGTAATCTTTTTCAGGGTAGGCTAATTTCCACCAAACATTAAGATTAGGTACGTCTTGTAACGTGTAACCAAATACATCAATAAAACGTTGGTTCACTTTTAAAATATCACCAGTTACCATACAAACATCACATACCGGTAAGGGTAGAATCGTGAATAACCGCGCATAATGACTCAGCTCATGCTTGCGCATAGGGTGTTGGGTAGTGCTTATAACATTATAGTCTTGTTCTTTGTTTTCACGTTCAAGCGATACATTCATTGAAGCGACAAAATGCCACTCTACCCACCATTTCTCTAACTGGCTTAAAATTGCCTTTTGTGATGATTTTAAAGAGCCTAGAGAGGATTCTATAAGCCTAAACAGCTCAACAATCGGATTAGGCTCTTGATAAAGATAGGGAGCTGGCACAGTTATAATGTCATAGAATAACTTATAAGCTGATTCTTTGAATTGCTGTAGTGAATAATCGTCTTCAAAAGTAAGATTTGACACCGTTTTTTCGGACGTATCCAGCACAAACGACTTAACCAAATGTGATTGCGAGGCGTAATTCATATATTCATTCCATTGATTATATTTTAGGTTATTTAAGTATTTACGTGTTTAGATACTAATTAAGATATGGTAGGTAATCTCAAATGTAAAGTTTTGTTAATGAAGAATAGCGCTACGTAATTAAATACGACAAAAGCAACTTACAAAGTATGAAGCCATCAATATAATTCATTCCTTTTCATTAGCCTAAAAATGAGTAAATTACACACAAAACTTCGCCTTACTAACCATTGGATGGAAAAAGTTACAACAAAATCTATTCAATCCCCCATCCTCTCTTTAAGCACCAACAAAATACATGCTATAATCGCGGCCTTTCCAAGTTAACAGTAATCTGTATAAGCGAAATTATTCATGAGCGAAAATAGTCACATTAAAGTCATCGTTGGTATGTCCGGCGGTGTTGATTCTTCTGTATCTGCATATTTATTAAAACAGCAAGGCTACCAAGTAGAAGGCTTGTTTATGAAGAACTGGGAAGAAGATGACAATGATGAATATTGCGCTGCTGCTGAAGATTTAAAAGATGCACAAGCTGTATGTGACAAGTTAGGCATTGAACTTCATACCGTTAATTTTGCTGCTGAATACTGGGATAATGTATTTGAATACTTTTTAGCAGAATACAAAGCGGGTCGTACACCCAACCCAGATATAATGTGTAACAAAGAAATAAAATTTAAAGCGTTTTTAGAATTTGCTGCGCAAGCACTTGGTGCTGATTTTATTGCAACTGGGCATTATGTGCGCCGGGAGCTTCGCGATGACAAATACGTAATGTGCCGAGGCCTAGACGATAACAAAGATCAAAGCTACTTTTTGTATACACTAAGTCATGAGCATATTGCGCAAACACTATTTCCTGTAGGAGATATTGCAAAACCAGAAGTACGCCGCATTGCTGAAGAACAAGATTTAATTACCCATGATAAAAAAGACAGCACCGGCATTTGTTTTATTGGCGAGCGTAAATTCAAAGATTTTCTGCAAAAGTTTTTGCCTGCACAACCTGGAGTAATTGAAGACACCGATGGTAACAATGTAGGTGAGCATGAAGGCTTGATGTATCACACCCTTGGCCAGCGTAAAGGTTTACTAATTGGTGGCATGAAAGAAGGCTCGGGCGAACCATGGTACGTGGTAGATAAAGATATAGAACGAAATGTTCTTGTTGTTGGTCAAGGTAAAGATCACTCTCGGTTGTACAGTAACGGCCTTAATGCAAACCAATTACACTGGGTAGATCGTGTTGGCCCGCAAGGTACAACTCGCTGCACCGTTAAAACTCGTTACCGTCAAGAAGACTTAAGCTGTACATTACTCGTTGGAGAAGATGGTATGGCACGCGTGTTGTTTGATGAGCCGCAAAAAGCCGTTACCCCAGGACAATCCGCCGTATTTTACGCCGATGAAGTCTGTTTAGGCGGTGGTATTATTGATTCGGTGATTAAGTAATGAATCAACATCAAGTCATGGCACTTGCTGCCATGTGCCAAGTAGCAAAACAAGTACAAAAGGTTGCTCAATACGGTCGTTGTGATGAACATGACTTATCAACGTTGTTATCAAGTATTGTGCAAACCTCACCCGCCTCTCCTGAGGATGTATACCAAGGCACACAAAATTTGCGTGATGGCTATAAAACATTAATGGCACAACTGAGTGCCGGTGCTCAAAAAGATGTTGAAATAGTCAAGTACGTAGGTGGCTTAATGCAGTTAGAGCGAGCCCTTAGTGCCAATAGTAAGAGCCTCAATGAATTAGGTAAACGTATTGATGATATTCATCGACGTTTAGATCATTTTGCTATTACCGATGACAGTGTTGTTGCCGGTTTAGCAGATATATACTCGTCGGTGCTAAGCCCCCTTGGGCACCGAATCCAGGTTTATGGTAAACCCGAGTTATTAAAACAGCAGCTCACTCAAAACAAAATCCGTGCGTTACTTTTAGCCGGTATTCGTAGTGCTGTATTATGGCGTCAAATGGGCGGCAAACGTCGTCATTTCTTTTTTGCAAAAAGAAAAATTCTCGCCATTGCTAAAACAAAAATTTAATTATCGTTCAAACTAAAATTTAGGAGTTATTATGGAGCTTTCAGCGTTAACGGCTATCTCTCCGGTTGATGGTCGCTACGGCAGCAAAACCACTGAACTACGAAGTATTTTTAGCGAATTTGGATTAATCAAATACCGCGTAACCGTTGAAGTGCGTTGGTTGCAAGCGTTAGCTGCAGCAAGCGATATAAAAGAAGTCCCAGCTTTAAGCGAGCAAGCAAACGGACTATTAAATGCTATCGTCGATAACTTCTGTGAAGCCGATGCGCAGCGTGTTAAAGACATTGAACGCACCACTAACCATGATGTAAAAGCCGTAGAGTACCTACTAAAAGAAAAAGTAGCTGATAACGCTGAATTACATGCCATTAATGAATTTATTCACTTTGCATGTACATCTGAAGATATTAATAATCTATCTCACGGTTTAATGTTAAGTGAAGCACGTAACAATGTTATTTTACCTTATTGCGATGAGCTATTAAGCGCAATTAAAGAAAAAGCTGTTGAATACAAAGCCATTCCAATGATGACTCGTACGCACGGGCAACCTGCAACCCCATCAACTATGGGTAAAGAGTTTGCAAACGTATACATGCGTTTAAAGCGTCAACGTGATCAAATTGCCCACGTAGAAATGCTAGGCAAAGTAAATGGTGCTGTAGGTAACTACAATGCTCATTTAAGTGCTTACCCTGATTACGACTGGCATACACACGCAGATAAATTTGTAGCTAGCCTAGGTTTAACACTTAACCCGTTTACCACACAAATTGAACCGCATGACTACATTGCAGAACTATTTGATGCTATTGCGCGTTTTAATACTATATTGCTCGATTTTGACCGCGATATGTGGGGATACATTGCGCTTAATCACTTCAAGCAAAAAACCATTGCTGGTGAAATTGGCTCATCAACTATGCCACATAAAGTAAACCCTATTGATTTTGAAAACTCAGAAGGTAACTTAGGTTTAGCTAATGCCATATTAGGTCACTTAGCGCAAAAGCTGCCTGTTTCTCGTTGGCAACGTGATTTAACTGACTCAACCGTATTACGTAATTTAGGTGTAGGTATGGGTTATGCTGTTATTGCATACCAATCTACACTTAAAGGTGTAAGCAAGCTAGAAGTTAACGAACAACGTTTAGCCGACGAGCTTGACCAAAACTGGGAGCTACTAGCAGAGCCAATCCAAACAGTAATGCGTAAATACGGCATTGAAAAGCCATATGAAAAGCTAAAAGATTTAACGCGTGGTAAACGTGTAAATCAAGAAATTATGGCTGATTTCATTGATGGTTTAGATTTACCAGACGCTGCAAAAGCAGAAATGAAAAAGCTAACCCCAGCCAACTACATTGGTCGCGCTGTTGAGTTTATTGATGATTTAGTTTAATTACTCAAATCTACTAATAAAAAGCGAAAGGTACCTGCCTTTCGCTTTTTTCATTTAGGTCTTAACGTTATAGGCATTCTATGTATCAATTAAAAATAAATGAATTATCTGAGCAAGCGTTTTTAAATCAATATTGGCAAAAAAAGCCACTGTTAATCAAAAGAGGTTTTAGTGACTTTAAAGACCCTCTTGATGCCAATGAACTGGCAGGCCTTGCCATGGAAGACAGCATAGAGTCGCGTATTATAACCAACCATAACCAGCAATGGCAGTCCCATCAAGGGCCGTTTGAAGATTTTGAAATACTCACCGACGAGCACGCTACTTTATTAGTGCAAGCAGTCGATCATTGGCACCCAGAAGCCGCACAATTGCTTGAACCATTTCGTTTTATTCCTAACTGGCGCATAGATGATTTAATGATCAGCTACTCAACCCCTGGCGGTGGTGTTGGACCACACTTAGATCAATATGATGTATTTATTATACAAGGTGAAGGCAAACGCCATTGGCGTGTAGGCTTACCTGACGCCTCATTAAAGCAATTTGCTCAAAATAAAAGCTTGCTACAAGTTGAAGCTTTCACCGCAGTAATTGATTGTGTTTTAGAGCCTGGTGACATTTTGTACATACCACCAGGTTGTCCGCATGAAGGCTATGCCATTGAAAATGCTTTAAACTACTCGGTCGGATTTAGAGCGCCTAATCAACAAGATTTACTGTCTAGTTTTGCAGATCATATTATTGACACAGAAAGCGGCCAAAAGCGTTACACGGACCATACCCTCGCGCTACGTGATTCAAAAGGTGAGCTTACACAAAGCGAAGTTGATAAAGTAAAAACGTTAATGCAGGCTTTAATAGAAAACGACAACTTATTTAAAAACTGGTTAGGAAACACATTAAGTCAACCTAAGCATGATATGGATTTAGCGCCTGAAGAAAACCCGTTTAGTACAGCTGAAATTATGCAACAACTTGAAAATGATGTGACATTTGAGCGTCTTGGTGGCACGCGTGCAATTTACCAATGCATAGGTGATGAGCTGCTTTTAAGTGTTAATGGCGAAAACTACCCTTTACCGCTATCTGATTTAGAGGCTGTAAAACAGCTAACTGATTTTATTGAATTTGATAGCAGCTTGCTGAATTCAACCACACCTAGCCTAGATTTTATCGAAACCTTTACTACACTGGTAAATGAGGGGATCTGGTTTAGCTAGGAGGAGGCTATGGTTTATACTGTTGACAAAGTTGATTGGCAAAGTGAAAAAGATCAACTTCAACAAATAAGAGAGCGTGTTTTTGTTTACGAATTACATATTCCAAAGAATATTGAATTTGATAGCTTAGATGCGTTCGCTCAACATATTCTGGTTACCGATAATATGCACTCACCTGTTGCCACAGGTCGATTATGTAATGATGGTTTAATAGGTAGAATTGCCGTACTACCCCAGCACCGCAATCGCAACGTTTATAAATCTCTACTTAATTTCATTGTAAAGCTTGCCGAAGAGCAAGGTATTGAGGCTGTCAGTATTAACTGTATTTTAAATGAAGTAGAACGATTCAAAAATAACGGCTTTACTGTGCAAGGGCACGTTTTTATGGAAGCTGGCATTCCAAGACAGCGAATGGAATGCCCTATTACATGCTTTGAAACACGGCCATTTACTTTAGTGCATTAACCAAAAAACGAGCCATTTGGCTCGTTTTTTACTTTATTCTTGTCGGTAATCTTTGAAGAACCGCTGCATTTTCATCATTGCACTGCTTAGATCATCTTTATTAGGTAAAAACACCAATCTAAAATGATCGGGATCTGGCCAGTTAAAAGCGCGCCCATGTACTAATAATATTTTTTCTGCCTTTAACAAGTCAAACATCATTTGTTCATCATTTTTAATATTAAACAATTTTGTATCAACTTTGGGAAATGCATACAGCGCCCCTTTTGGCTTTTTACAGCTTATCCCCTCAATTGCATTTAATCCACGCCAAGCAATATCTCGTTGCTCGTATAAGCGACCTCCGGGGTCAATTAAACTGTCAATGGATTGTACCCCACCCAATGCTTGCTGAATGGCATATTGAGCAGGGACGTTTGCGCATAAACGCATTGAGGCAAGAATATCGAGGCCTTTAATTAAATCTGTCATTAAGGCAGTGCGCCCGCTTAGCACCATCCAACCCATTCTAAGACCAGCGGCGCGATATGTCTTAGCTAAACCGTTAAACGTAATAATGGGAATATCGTCGCACAATGCACCAATAGAAGTATGGGTAACGCCGTCGTACAGAATTTTCTCGTATATTTCGTCACTTAACAGTAAAAGCTTGTGCTCTCGGGCAATACTTATCAACTCTTCAAGCAAGGTATCACTGTACACTGCCCCTGTTGGATTATTAGGGTTTATTAACACCAATGCTTTAGTTTTCGAGGTGATTTTGCTTTTAATATCATCAATATCAGGAAACCAATCTTGCTCTTCATCACATAAATAGTGAACAGGGTTACCGCCTGCTAGCTTTACCGACGCAGTCCAAAGCGGATAATCGGGTGCAGGAATTAATACTTCATCGTCATTATTTAACAACGCTTGAGTAACCATTTGAATAAGTTCACTCACACCGTTGCCAATGTAAATATTATCAACGTCTAAGTTGTGTAAACCTCGCTGTTGGTAATGCTGATAAATAGCAACACGCGCAGAGTAAAGCCCTTTAGAATCACAATAGCCTTGAGCAGAATATAAATTACGAATAATGTCGCGGTGCATATCTTCTGGCATATCAAAACCAAACGCCGCGGGGTTACCAATATTAAGCTTAAGTACTTTTTGGCCCTCGTCTTCCATTTTTTTAGCTTGCACTAAAACGGGACCACGGATGTCATAACAGACGCCGTCTAATTTATGACTCTTTTTTATTTCTGACATTGTTACCTCTAAAGAGCAAGTTAGTCTTAAGACTAACTCAGTAAAGCCTTGAATTACTAGGGAAATTAAGCGCTTAAAACTGAAAAAAATTCACGTTAACATTCTATTCTGTTCTTTTTAAACGAGCTTACCTCTGAGCTTGCCACTCATTTAATTTTGCTTGTGAGCCAATAACTTGCGCCATTAAATTATTTGCTGCATCAACAGCCTGTTCCTCGTTATCATTATTTAAATTATATTCAATTAAACGTGCCACTTCGGCTAAACTTGCCGCTCCAAACTGAGCCGCATTTGATTTAAGGCTATGAGAATGGCGAATAGCAGCCTCTTTATCTTGCCCAAGCGCTGCAATAGTTTCGCTTCCTAAGCGCTCAAATTCCGCACAACAAAACTCCAACGTATCTGGAAATTGTTCACCTAATAGCGATTCCATACTTTCTAAAGCGGATTCGTCGATACTGATCTCTGTCATATTAATGCCCTTTAATGCGGTCCTGCGATTTCTCTTTCATCTCTTACTCTATATCTAAGCACAAAAAAAACCAACTTTATTAATGCAAAAATGTATAATTAGGTTAAATGTATTAATCGAATGGTTAGCTTATGGCACGTGCACTTTGTGAACGCTGTAATTTTTCGCTAAGCACCTGTATTTGCAATGCAATCACCTGTGTTGATAACCAAACTCAGGTTATTGTTTTACAGCACCCCAGCGAAGCAAAAGTGAGCAAAAATACGGCACAGTTATTGGCATTAAGTTTAATGCGATGCAAAATAATTAAAGGCGAAAATAATCAAGACTTTGCTTGCTTGCAAAAGCTGCCGCTCAGCTCAACGGTGTTACTCTACCCAAACGAGGGCGCAATTGAGTTAGATTTAGCCAATAACAATGAAAACGTACAACCGATTACGCATTTAATAGTGATCGATGGAACATGGAATAAAGCTTTTAAAATTTTGCAATTAACTCCGCTATTAAAACAGTTTAAAACAGTAAGCTTTCGCCATATTCCTACTAACCGCTATGCTATTCGTAAAGCCCCAAGAGCAGATAGCTTGTCAACGCTAGAGGCAGTAGCGCATAGTTTATCGCTTATTGAAGCACTCAATCCGGCGCCGTTGTATGATTTATTAGATGAATTAATTACCAAACAAACCCAACATATGCCCGCTCACGTAAAAGCACGTTACCTGTAATTAAAAATGAAATAACTAATGCGTAATACCCCTTCTCGATTAAAGCGCGGATTCTCACGCCAAGGCCCTGACTATCGTTTTGACGACCAAGTTGATTTTAGCGATATTAGAACGACTTTTGGCTTTCGTTCGATGGTGGTTGGTAAGTGGGTGACTAAAGAAGAGCGCTTTATTAGTGCCAATTTAATTTATGATGCACTGGCTGATTTAGCGCAAATTTTACATTTACCACCAACAGCAATTGGCCTTCGCGGTAAACTTAATTTTGCCTTTGGCCATGGCGGACAAAAAGGTGTGCAAGCACACTATAATGCTTATGACCAAACTCTCGCACTGGCAAAAAACGCAGGCGGCGGTGCTTTAGCCCATGAGTGGTTTCATGCATTCGACCATCATATTAGTGAGCATTTGTTTAAATCAAAAACCCGCTTTGGTTTCGCCTCTAAGTTATGGCTATCAAACTCTCCTGATTTGAGCCATCCACTTAATGATGCACTTAATCAATTTTATAAGCAGGTATTTTTAGCGCGAAACGGGGAAGATGCGAATGAATTTGTACAACGCTGTATCGCGTTTGATAAGGCACACAAGCAGCAATACATGAGTATGCCAGAGGAGCTTGCAGCTCGGTGTTTTGAAGCCTGTATAAATCAGCACCAAACAATAAAAAATAGCTTTTTGGTCAGTGGATTAAGCAGTAATAATTTAATTTACCCTGAGCTTAGCCAAACGCTACAAGCCAATGAAGCACTTAACCAATATTTTCAATTATTAGGTTACGCGCTTCATCAACAAACATAGTAATCGTTTCTAAAAATCAGAATTACTATTTATCATCACTGATACGACTTGCCACCGCGCTATTTTGATCTTTATATTTTGCATCAACACGGGTGTTATACGGGTTTTCACATGGGCCGGTGAGCGTTTCAAAACTCATTGCACCAATCTTCATCATAGGTCTGAGCGCAAGCGGCAGTTTACCCGAGTTGTAAAACTCTAAGACAATATTACCACTCCAACCAGGGTCGATTCTGTGTGCGGTGACATGCACCATTAAACCTAAACGTGCCAGTGACGAACGTCCATCTAACCAGCCAACAATATCAGCAGGTAACGTTACTTTTTCATAGGTTATTGCTAATGCAAGCTCACCAGGGTGTAAAAAGAATGCTTCACCTTCATCTAATACAATTTCGTCGCTCATTATTGATTCTAACGCTTTATTGAGCTGATCTTTTGGTCCACTTAAGTCAACGTAAGCAGCATTATGGGCATGAAAAGTTCTAAACTTATTACCCAAACGAAGATCCGCAGTCACCCCTGAAATCATTTCACTGGTTGGCGCTGGCTCAATAACAATCCGCCCATCGTTTAAAAATTCTTTTATATGTGTATCTGAAAGTCTCATTTTTAATCTTCCGTAATCACAACTTCAATCGCGTTGTGATGTTGTTGATAGTAAAGCGTGCTGGCAATGAGCCGTGCGGCTGCACTGTAGGTTTCACTTATAGCGGCACTTGCATCATTGGCAATCAATTTACCTTGTTCAGAGGATTCTCTGATATTAATCGCAAGCGGAATGTGCGAAAGCACAGGAACACCATGCTTCATGGCTAATTTTTGTGCGCCATCTTTACCGAATACATGATTAGCCTCGCCGCAATGGCCGCAAATGTAATGGCTCATATTTTCAATTAAACCAAGCACTGGCACGTTTACTTTATTAAACATAGCGATGCCTTTTTGCGCATCTGCCAACGCCAAGTCTTGTGGCGTAGTAACAATTACAGTGCCACTGGCAGGTACTTTTTGGCTCATGGTTAGTTGAATATCGCCAGTGCCTGGGGGCATATCGACGATTAAGTAATCAAGCTCACCCCAATCGGTTTCATTTAATAGCTGACTAAGCGCGCCTGAGGCCATAGGACCGCGCCATACAGTTGCATCGTCGCTAGGCACTAAAAAGCCAATAGATTGCGCTTTAATACCGCTGGCATCAAATGGTTGTAATTGTTTGTTGTCTTTAGTAACAGGCTCACTGCCTATCAAACCGAACAACATAGGAATAGACGGTCCATAAATGTCGGCATCTAAAATGCCTACTTTAGCGCCCTCGTTTTTAAGCGAACCGGCAAGATTTACAGCCGTAGTAGATTTGCCTACCCCACCTTTGCCTGAGGCCACTAAAATAATGTGCTTTATGGCTTTAAATTTTGCAGGCTCTTTAAGTGCCACAACCGCACTTACATTTACCTCGATTTTAAGTCGCTCAGCTAAAAAATTAGCAACATGCGGCATTTCAGATTGCGCGGCAAAAGGAAGAATGAGTTTAACAGTAATTGATTTATCGGTGTTTTGAGTAATATCAGCAATAAAATCTTGCTCAATACCCACAGCAAAAGCGGCGCTGCGATAGGCCGCTAGAGCAGAAATAATCGGTTGTTTTTGCACCGATTTAGCAGAGAATAGTTTCGACAGTCCAAACATAGCAATAAAATAGCGTTTCTTTGATGAAAAGTGCCACGGAATTATGTAACATTCAGGGCATTAACACCAGTCAATTAGTAAATATCCATAAGCAGTGTACTCTGTTAGCACCCCGCTTATCGATAATGTAATAATTTTCATCTGTTCCTGACTAGGAACGCTTAATTCGGAATGATTATGGCACAGCGAAAGATCCTGATTACTAGCGCATTACCTTATGCCAATGGCCCTACCCATTTAGGGCATTTATTAGAGTATATTCAAACTGATATTTGGTCGCGTTTTCAAAAACTACAAGGCCACGAAGCATACTATGTGTGCGCCGATGACGCTCATGGCACACCTATTATGCTTAATGCGCAAAAGCAAGGGATCACGCCTGAGGAAATGGTTAAAAACGTTAGCATAGAGCGCCAACGCGATTTTGCTGATTTCAATATCAAATTTGATAACTACCACAGCACTCACAGCCAAGAAAATAAAGAATTTAGTGAGCTTATTTATAACCGCCTTAACGATGCCGGTCATATTAAAAAGCACACTATTTCTCAGTTATTCGATCCAGAAAAAGGTATTTTTCTGCCAGACCGCTTTGTTACTGGCACCTGCCCTACCTGTAAATCAGAAGATCAAAACGGTGATAGCTGTGATGCCTGTGGCGCAACTTATAGCCCAACAGAGCTAATCAACCCACGCTCTGTCATGTCGGGTGCTGAGCCTATTTTAAAAGATTCTGAGCATTACTTTTTTGACTTACCCGCCTTTGAAGGCATGCTTAAAGAATGGCTTCACTCAGGCACAATCCAGCAAGAAATGGCGAATAAGCTAGATGAGTGGTTTGCCGATGGTCTTCAGCAATGGGATATTAGCCGTGATGCACCTTATTTTGGTTTTGAAATCCCAAACGCACCAGGTAAATATTTTTACGTGTGGCTAGATGCGCCTATTGGTTATATGGCGAGCTTTAAGAACTTATGTGACAAACAAGGCATCGACTTTGATGCTTTTTGGCAAGAAGGGTCTGACGCTGAGCTTTATCATTTCATTGGTAAAGACATCATCTATTTCCACAGCCTGTTTTGGCCTGCAATGTTAGAAGGCGCTCAATTTAGAAAGCCTACTAACGTATTTGCCCATGGATTTGTTACGGTTAATGGCGCAAAAATGTCTAAATCAAAAGGCACGTTTATTAAAGCGCGTACTTATTTAGATAACCTTGATCCTGAATTTTTACGTTATTACTACGCAGCTAAACTAAACAGTGGCATCACCGATTTAGACTTAAACCTTGAAGATTTTGCACAGCGTGTAAATTCAGACTTAGTGGGTAAAGTAGTTAATATTGCGAGCCGTTGTGCTGGCTTTATTACTAAAAAGTTTGACGGTAAGCTAAGCGATACGATTATGGAACCACAGCTACTTGCGGAATTCCAAAACGCCTCAGCCACTATCACTGAACATTACGAAAATCGTGAATACAGTCGCGCAATCCGTGAAATTATGGCGCTTGCTGATAAAGCAAATCAATTTATTGATAATGCCGCGCCTTGGGTGCTTATTAAAGACGAGTCTAAGCAAGAAGAAGCGCATCAGGTATGTTCGTTAGGACTTAACTTATTTCGCGTACTGATCACTTACTTAAAGCCTGTACTACCTGGTATGGCAACAAATGTTGAAGCCTTCTTAAATGATGAGCTTACATGGCAAGGTGTGCAAACTGCACTAATAAGCCACCCTATCAATAAGTTTAAGCCGTTAATGCAACGTGTTGAAATGGACAAAGTGAATAAAATGGTTGAAGAATCAAAAGAGAGCTTAATCGCTGAAAAAGACAAAATCGATCCTAATAGCCCACTGGCAAAAGAGCCTATCGCAGCTGAGATTGAATTTGATGACTTTGCAAAAGTAGATTTACGCGTTGCTAAAATTGCTAAAGCAGAGCACGTAGAAGGCGCAGACAAACTGCTTAAGTTAACTCTTGATTTAGGCGGCGAAACACGCCAAGTGTTTGCAGGCATTAAATCAGCTTACGCACCAGAAGACATCGAAGGAAAGCTAACTGTGATGGTTGCTAACCTTAAACCACGTAAAATGCGCTTTGGAATGTCTGAAGGCATGGTACTTGCTGCAGGCCCAGGCGGTAAAGAAATATACATTCTTAACCCAGACGATGGTTCAGAGCCTGGTATGCGAGTAATGTAAGCACTGTGCTTGTTAAAAAAAGCCGCTAAATATTTAGCGGTTTTTTTATTGTTGACGTTATTTAGCTAAAGCGACTACTTTTGCTAAATGGATCACTAAGCATTGGGAGCTAATATAGATAAACCAATTTATATAGCGCACTTGAGGATAAAAGCCTTGCCCTTGGTTACCATAAATCCAAAAAGCACCAATAATGGCATCAGCCAGTGCCGCTAAGAAAAGCCCTAAGCTCACCCACATTATTGGTTTAGGTGCATAAAACCCACCATAACCAACAACCAACATCAGACTCATAAGCCCCACTGCGGTTACCACAACACTATAAAAACCTGTCATAGCTAAAATTGGTATACCAGCTCCATCAAGATACATAGAGGCGAGTGACGTAGCACTTACAACCAGTACCGCAACTATGAAACAGGTGCTTTTTAGTCGCGATATAGCTTGCTGCCTTTTATAGGCCAACATACAGGCTAAAAATAAAATGCTATAGCCAGGTGCAAACAATAAAATTGAATCAATTAAATAGTCATGCTTTATTAACGTTGCATAGCGATGATAGTGCTGGGATAAGTTAAAGTTAATTACATCCCCTACTATGCACAGCATTAAAGCTACGCTACATAGAAGCGCTATAAAGCGTAACTGCTTATCTTTAAACTGGTGAAATACCCAGCTCGTAATTGCCACACTATTAAACATCAGCAAACACAGCGAGCTCACTGTTAATAGCAATAAAATTTCTTTATTGTTAGGTGATATTAGCCCTATCAACAGCACAACTAAGGCGCATAACCAAGCAATAAAGGAAATAACCTGATGAGGGTGTTTTATAGATAAGGAATTGATTGCACTATCCGAAGTTTAATATTCATAAATTTAATTTAGCAAATTATTATCGCTTAGGGTTTATTTTTTTAAGATCAGCTTGCACTTCTTTTTGTGTTTTTAGCCGACATTGTGCCAACTGCTCAAGTCGAATAGCCTTAATTGCCGCCAAGGGGTCATCAGCACTAAGTCCACCAGCATCATAGGTGTTTTGTTGATTTATTACTTTATTATCATCTTGTTTAGTATACATATTATTCTCACTTGGGACCGTTTATCGATTTTAGCCACGGTACATCGAATAAAAAAGTGCTGAAACACTGTACGATTTAGTTGAAAAATACCTGACACTCTATATATTAGTAGTTACTAATATTGAGGGGTGTATTATGCGCATTATTTTACTTTTTTCCAGTTTATTTATTTCATCCGCTGCTTTTGCTAACAATACCGACGAGGCACGACAAACCATCAAGGCATTTTCAACTGATTTAAAACAGGTACTGGTTAGTACTATGAAGCAAAGCGGCCCACTAGCGGCAATAAGTGTATGCAATATAGCAGCACCCGCTATTGCTTCACAACACAGCAATAGTAAGTGGCAAGTTAGCCGCAGTGCGTTAAAAACTCGTAACTCAGATAATCAACCCGATGCATGGCTCAAAAATGTTTTATTAAACTTTGAACAACGTAAGCTCAATGGCGAGCCTATAGCAAGCATAGAATATCAAGAGCAAAGACCGGATGGCTGGTATTTTGTAAAAGCGATCCCTACTCAAAAAGCGTGTTTGGCATGTCATGGCAGTCACATTGCCCCCGCAGTTTCTAAAAAAATAGCGACTTTATACCCTAATGATCAGGCAACTGATTTTAAACTGGGTGACATTCGTGGCGCCTTTATCGTTAAAAAGCCGATTAAAAAGCACCAACAGTAATTACGTCATTAAGCACTCGCTGTGTTTCGTTTTTTGTGGGCAACATATAAAGTATACGGCAACATTACGAGCTGATTTAATATGATAGCTGATATTAGCGCAAACAATAACGCACTGGTGGTTAAAGGAATACCTAACTTAAAGTTATCAAGTGTATTTTGTAATCTGTCGAAACGCTCAGGGGAGAATATATACAGCAATTTTTGCACTAAATTACCTTGCTCGAATAGCTTCATACCTTGATTTAAGTCAGCAAATAGCATCAAGGTTTGCTGTTTTTGTTCTGCATCTGCTCTAACACTCGGTTCAGTATTTGCTAAATGACGGTTTATCATTGCTTGTGTACTAGAAAATTTATATTGCTTTGCTGTGTTTGCATAGCCATCAACTTGCCACTTTGTCGCATGATACAAGCCCGCTAAATGTTGTTGGTAATGATCACTCAACTGCGGTAGTTGCAATGAAATAATAAAAGCACAAGCAAATATTAATTTATCAAGTATGTTAACGATCATCATCATCCTTTGTGCTACTTTGATTTAAACGTTTAGATGGTGTTTAAGGCCAGTTGACCTTTTGAGGTTAAATTTGCAAGGACCTAGGTATGTCACAATATAATAATTAAGTAGTATTGTAGATAGGTGGTACCATCACCCTTTGCTCAATCGCTTTGCAAGCACTAGTATTCTACATAAGCTCAAAAACCATAATACTTAACGTGATAAAGTTTATATAGGTATGGCTTCAATAGCAAAGCGCTTGAAGTGTTATAGGTATGCTCTTTACTTTAATGTTGCCAAAATAGCAACAGCTTTATAGATAAACCGGAGCTTATAACTGAAAAAACTCACTATAACAAGCATAAAGTATTAATTACCTCTCCTAAATCCCCCCTTTAATTCTAGTGATTTTTACACTATATTAAAAGATAATTAAGTGTCTGTTAATATTGAGAAAGAGTTTGTGGAAACGAATAACAATAACACCACTGTTGAAGATAATCCAACCGAAGACCAAAAGAAGTTTTTCCTCGATTTACTTCCTGGAAAGATGATCGATATACAATTTAACAACCCTATTCAAGTTCGCTTTAAGCTTACTTTAATTGGCTATGACACCGGTAAATATTTAATATTAAAATACCCTGCTCAAGCAGGTAAGAACGATTACAGCGATATTTTAGTTGAAGGCAATGGCGCTATTGTCCGTTATATCATTGAAGATGAACGCGGTGAATGTGTGGCTTTTTCAACCAGCATATTAGCAATTTCATTTCGCCCAGAACGATTAATTTATTTAGCTTACCCTAAAAAAATTGAAAGCCGTCAGCTGCGAGAAACAAGCAGGCTACCAACTCATATCCCAGCTAAAATAAGTTTACACAAAGGTGATGTAGACGCCGATAGTAAGAGCTTATTGCATGGGTTAATCATTGATATTTCACCCAGTGGCTGCCGCTTTGCGATACATGTGAGCTCTGGATTTGTTGCGCTAAAAAAACGCCAAGTATTTGTGCATATTTTGTCACCAATAGACAATAAGTCTGTCATAGTCACGTCCTATATCAGAAATAATCAAATGAAGGGTAATCGCCTAAGTGTTGGTATCGAGTTTGATGCATCAGAGCAAACGAAGCTAAATGAGCTACTCGAAGCGTATTCAATTGATATAGATTAGAAAAACCACAAACGAATTAAGGCTAACATATGCTTGGTTAGCCTTCATACCCACTGTTTTATTACTCTAAAGGTTTTAAGAACCGCTCTGTCCTAGGTAAGTAATAGTTATCGTAATCAAGCGATACAATCACACGCTCGGCTTTACCTAGTAGTTCATCACGTGGGATGAGCCCTATCACTCTAGAATCGGCACTATTATCGCGGTTATCACCCATAGCTAAATAGTAATGTTCAGGAATTGTTATTTCATCAAAGCTCGATAAACGTGATCGTGTATTACTAACGCGGATTGAATGCTTATAACCATTTAAGTTTTCTATTTTATCTGAAGAAGTCGTATTACTTTGCAAATTTGTGTAATTAAGCTTTTTACCATTGATTATGAGTTGATTATTTTTAAGTACAATAGTATCTCCAGGTACACCTATTACGCGCTTGATCAACCGGTTATCCGCTACTTTCGAGTCAAATACAATAATATCGCCAGTTTGTGGGTCCGCCATTCTCAACAGGGATACATGCGTAAATGGTATACGTAAATCATACGCCATTTTATCGGTAAGGATTCGATCGCCTTCTTCAATAGTCGGTTTCATTGAACCTGTTGGTACTTCATACCAATCGGCGACGGCACTTCTAAACACACTCATTAAAATAATGAATACAATTAAAGAACGATTATTTTTCCAAAATTTATAAAGTCGCTTCATGTTTTGTCTCTGCTATGGGTTAAGTATTTATTTGACTGTATAAACGCAGAGCCGTTCAAAGGAGTGTGTAACAAAACATGTTTAATGATAGAGACATGTATAAAACATGTCTCTAAAGGTGGTTTACTGCTGATTTAACTTGTCTTTCGCTTCTTGTACTTTTGCAAAATCAAGGCCTAATTCATCAGTGGCTTCTTTAATCAAATGCGGTTGAGTCATCACCACAGCCATTAGTTGCTGTAGCTTTTCAGGTGGTATACCCAGCTCTTGCACTAATGCCATGGCCATCATTGGGTTTTGGGTAAATGCTTCAAACAACGCAGCTACTTTTTCATCACTAACGTTGTGCTCTTTTAATATTGCAATAATTGGATTCATTATTTGCCTTAATATTTTATAGTGTTCACTAAATTATATGGGCGCACAGCCTAATTAACAATATTAATCCCGCTGTGCTTGCTTATATCATTCAACCAGTAGCACAACTTTACCGGAATTCTCGTTGCGCTCTAAAATATCATGAGCCTCACTGGCTTGCTGCCATGAAATGGTTTTATAAATATTAAAGTCATAGTTCTGATTGGCAATATCATCATAAAAACGCGCGACAAAGGCATCTCTCAGAGCGCGTTTAAACTCAATACTGCGATTACGTAGTGTTGATGCATGAAACGAAATCCGCTTTTGTAATAAACGTGCAAAGTCTACTTCTGCAAAGCGACCGTCTAAAAATGCCAGCATAATAATCTGACAATCCATTGCGGCCACTATGGCATTTTTATTTAAATAGCTACCAGAAACAGGGTCAACAATTGCGTTTGCAGTGAGCTTATGTGATTTCATATACTCAACAAAATCAGTGGTTTTATAATTTATTACGTGGTCAGCACCCAACCTTTTAGCATGTTCACACTTTTCATCCGAACCCGCGGTAATCACTACTTGTGCACCAGCACTTTTTGCCATCTGAATAGCCGCACCACCAACACCACTGGCACCGGCATGAATAAGCGCCGTTTGCCCTGATTGTAACTTGCCTAATTCAAATAGCGCACCAAAGGCTGTTAAATACACTTCGCTTATAGCAGCACCTTGCGCCATAGAGATATGATCAGGCAATATCATTAACTGCTGCGCATCTACTGCGACGTATTCACTGTAAGCGCCACCAGCACATAAAGTAAAAATACGCTTACCGAGCCATTTAGGGTCTACCTCACTGCCAAGCTCACACACGGTGCCTGCACACTCAAGTCCTAAAATAGGGCTATCCCCTTCAGGAGCAGGATACTTACCTTGACGCTGCATACAATCAGCGCGGTTAACCCCAATCGCAGCCACTTTTACCAGCACTTCATTATTATTAACCTTCGGTTTATCGGCTTTCGAAAACGCTAACTGCTGCTCATGATGTGAAATATACTGCATAAGTCTCCTTGTATTGGGTTTATTTGATTTTTCGCCACACTTCGGCTTCAACTAGCTGCCCATTTTCTGTAAGAGAATGATGCCACAAATTACCTTCAACTTTATAATCAAAAGCCATAGTTTTACCCATCAATGATGCAACATTGCCATACTCAAAGGTTTCAATAAATTGCCCATCGATTAATTGGTACTGGCCACCACCAGCATAACTAAATTGGCCATTTTTTTCTGTGATATAGCTAAAGTGTGTTGCTGTTACTAATTTGATTGAAGTTATCTCTGGGGCTTTAGCGCTGACAAACCCATCTTCTACCGCGTATTTTCCTTGAACAAACTCCCACGTACCTAATAGGGGATTGGCAAATACAGAGCATGGCAATAAAACTAAGCAAACGAATATAGTAAATTTCATCATAATCCTTATCGTGTTAACTGTGCCTGAAGAAACCAACTCAGCGTTAATTTACTGACATAGTGTTAAAACGCCAGCTTTGTTTATAAGGATATACATCCGGAAGCTGGCCTTGCTCAATTCCTTGCTGGGTCAATTGCCAGTATTTTGCTGTAAATAAGTCACTATGGTATTGATTAAAGTGGTTAAACGCGCTGCTACTGGCACTAAAAAACACTTTAAATTGACTGGGAAATATATCATTTTGATCAATATCAAAATAGCTGTGTGAGCTTAATTCTTCTATTGCGTTGTGCGTATTTGGCACGTCTCTAAAATTGCAATCGGTAAGAGGGCAAATTTCATCATAATCATAAAATACTACTCGCCCCCAACGCGTTACGCCAAAGTTTTTCATCAGCATGTCACCAGCAAAGATATTAGCACTGGCAAGCTCTTTAATCGCTTTACCATAATCAAGCATCACCTGCTGCAGTGATTTACTATTACACTGATTAATATACAAATTAAGCGGTGTCATTTTTCGCTCAACGTAAACATGTTTTAGTATTAATGCTTTGCCGGAAATGACTAAGCTATCGCCAATGTGTTTTTTCATTTGTATTAGCAGTTCATCACTAAAACGGCTTAAGTCAAATGCAAGGTATCTAAATTCATGAGTATCAACTAAGCGCCCTACTCTGTCGGCTTGTTTTACAAAGTTATATTTATCTTTTACTTGTTGTTTTGTTGCAGTTTTTGGCGCACTAAACTTATCTTTTATTACTTTGTAGACATAATCTAGGCCGTCAATGGTAAAAACTAGCATCACCATACCTGGAGTCCCTGGCGCTAAATGATACACGTATTCCTCGGGACTACTTTTAGTCGTATCTACTTTATAACGATAAAACTCGGTTTTTGCATGTTTAATAAAACCAATCGCATTGAATAATTCAAACCGTTGTTTGTGAGGCATTAACACACTGAGGTAATCAACATAACGAGCAGGTTGGTCGGTATCTACCATAAAATAGGTACGTGCGAAGCCAAATAATAAGCTTAGTTGATCAGCCCCCATCATTACAGCATCAATTGTAAGCCCGTCAGGGGTATTTAAAATTGCAATTGCAAAAGGCATGTTATCGCCATTTTTGGCAATACATCGCCCTATGACATAACAGGCCTTATTGCGATAAAAATGCGAGTTAGCATATTCAATATAACCATCATTTAAGTTTATTAATTCGTATACTTGTCGACATTGCTGCTGAGCACCTTGCGTTAACGTTGCTTGTAACTTAGTTAAATCACTACTTAGATCTTTAAAGGGGACTCTAAACACTTGCTCATTTAATAAGGCTTTAATTGCCTGATCAAACCCTTCTTTTAAGGAGATACGACTTACAAGCCCTTCATAAGAACGCGGCTGCCCTCGGTATTTTGCTTTTAATACAAATAAGTGAACTGTGCGAATTTTTTTATCATCCCAAATAGCGCCAAAAGTAGAATTAAAAAATGTATGCGCAATGGGCTGGTTTTCATGCTCTTTTACCATCTCACCATAAATATTTTTTGCCCGTTGCCATGTTTGAGGACAATTCAATTCATCATAAGCAATCACTCTAACGGCTTCACTTACTTGCCTTACTAAGCGTTCATACACTTGTAAGCGCTCTCGCATTGCTGCTTGCACCTCATGATACTGGCGTTGTTCAAAGCGACTTTGTGCCCCTAAGGTGATATTTAAAAATTGTGCAAACATAGCCTCAAAGCCTGCAAATATCGCTCGGGCTAACTTAGTGGCGACCACAGATTGTACCGAATTATGTTGAGAGGTTAATGGCGTGCTTGGCATGATTTAGGCGCTTCTATTTTTAGCAATTATGCTGATTATTTTTTATTAGAGGTTTACACCTTAGCAAGCACACTTTAATTTAGGTAATTAATAAAGCAAATAAATAAAATTGATCATATGAATATAAGAAATGTCGACCTCAATTTACTCGTCTATTTAAATGTATTAATAGATGAAAAAAGCGTATCAAAAGCAGCTAATAAACTCGCGCTAACCCAGCCTGCGATGAGTAATGCGTTAAAACGTTTAAGAGATTTATTTGATGATCCTTTGTTGGTGCGAGCTGCGGGCTCTATGACTCCCACAGCCAAAGCGCTGTCGCTCAAACCTGAAATTGAAGCGCTGCTTAAAATGGCCGAAGAGATCACCCAACCAAGCGAGCAATTTAACCCAGCTACTGCGCAAGTTACATTTCGTATTATGGCAAACGATTATTTAGAATCGACCCTCATCGCCCCCTTTATTTGCGAACAACTAGCTAAAAACCCAGGCATTGACTTTGATGTGCTAAGCCCCAGCGATGTAAATTTACAAGATATGGAAAAAGGCACAATTGATTTGGCAATAAATCGCTTTAATGGCCTCCCGCGCTCTTTTCATCAGGCAACTGTATGGCGAGATAATTATTGTTGTTTAACCCATCCAAATAATGCTTTTTTAACGGATGCTCACTTAAATCAATATCTACAAAGCGAGCATATATGGGTTAACCGCGCAGGATGGGGGCCAGAGCCCGCAGTAACCAATAAGTCAGGAAAACAAAAATTAGGCTGGGTAGATGAAGCTTTGTGGCAATTAGAACAAACCCGTAAAATACGCGTATTCACTCGCCATTACATGATTGCCAGCTTACTGTGTCAATCTGAGCAACTCATAGCAACGCTACCCCGTCGTCAAGCAAAGCTATTAACCAGTCATACTAATTTAGTGATTAGCCCAGTACCATTTCAAGTTGTCCCTATAGAAGTAAAAATGATATGGAGCCCGTTATTACACCACACACCAGCGCATCAATGGCTTAGACGTGAGTTATTGGCGTTCGCAAATACAGTGGTTGATAGGTAACATATAAAAATATTGATTAAATCAATATCAATTATTGAAAACAACAATTTCATTAATATTACACTTAGCGCTACAGTGAAGTTAAGCCAACAAACTAAGAGTAATAATTATGCAAACATCAGCAAGCTTCACACAACAAGACGGGTTATTCATTGATGCAAATTTACATCAATTCATTGAACAACAATTATGCCCAAATACGCCGCTTGAGACGGGTCACGTTTACCAGTCACTTGCCACATTAGTTGATGAATTCGGCTGTAAGTGTCGTAAAAATAAACATCAAGAAAACGATATTCTCGACGTAAACACTTTATTAAGTGCCTATCAACGTAAAAGCCATCCTCATTGCCATGTTGATGCACAAACAACCGAAGCTGTATTAGATGAATACTGCTGTCAAGTACCAGCCATTATTGTAGTTGCGTTAATGGATACGCTCAGTGGCACTGTATGTGACGAGCCAAGTGCACATGAGCTTTATCACAGAGCAGCAGAGCTAACAGAGCGTCCATGTGTTCATCGTCAAGCAACCGCTAACGCTTCAGCAGCTTAACATGCAGTCGTTTAAAAGTGCTCGATAACCTTACTAGCAAATTGTTTGCAGCTTAAGGTTGTCGAGTTATGATTTGAATGAGCCAAATCAAAAGTTACCTGGCCACTGGCAAATGTAGTTTCTAAGGCGTTTTCGATTAAACGTGCCGCTTCATCCCATCCCATAAATTTTAGCATTAGCACCGCGCTTAATAAGCTACTACTTGGGTTTGCCTTATCTTGACCAGCTATTCGCTCGAACGTGCCATGGGTCGGCTCAAAAAAAGCCACCTCTGTATTTAAATTGGCGGCAGGCATAATCCCTACCCCCCCAACCTGTGCACTGAGCATATCGGCTAAAAAGTCACCATTTTGATTTGTGGTAGCCACCACATCAAATTGCGCAGGATCCATCAAGCATTGCTGCAACATATTATCGGCAATCACTTCTTTAATGATCAAGGGGGGTAAATCGGTTCGTTCTATTTCAAGCCAACGCCCATTTTCATGTTCTTTGGCATTATATTCTTGTTTTGCGAGCGCAAAGCCCCAGCGTTTAAACGCCCCATCGGTAAATTTAAGAACATTACCTTTGTGCACTAACGTAAGTGACTCTCTCTCATTTTTAAGGGAATAATTAATGGCAAAGCGTATTAATCGCTCTGACCCTTCTTTAGATATATTTTTAATCCCTATACCACACTCTTGAGCGAAACGAAGACGGGTTACGCCCATTTCTTCACACAAAAAATCGAGCACTTTTTCACTTTCAACACTCCCCGCCTGCCATTCAATTCCTGAATAAACATCTTCACTGCTATCGCGCAACACAGTAATATTAGTGGTAAAAGGGTTTTTTAATGGCGTGGGTAAAGCACTAAAGCCTTTTATAGTGCGCATATTAACAAATAAATCCATTTCATGGCGAAGCGCAACATTAAGAGAGCGAAACCCGCCGCCTAAAGGTGTGGTTAGCGGCCCTTTTATAGCAATTTTGCATTCACGTACCGCATTAATGGTTTCTTGAGGGAACCAGTCACCATCATAAAGCTTGGCCGCTTGTTCACCATTATACACCTGCATCCAATGTATCTTACGTTCCTTGCCATAACAATGCTCTATGGCAGCATCCACTACTTGACGCATTACTGGCATCACATCTAAACCAACCCCATCACCGTCAATATAGGCAATAATAGGTTGCTTGGGTATATGCCACTGTCCTTGATCATCAATGTGAATATTGTCGCCATTGTCTGGCACCTTAATATGTTGATACTGCATACGTCCTCCTACAAGAGAATATATTTAAGCATGCATAACCCTACTTGTCTTCATAACAAAGCGTATAGCGGTTATTCAACGATAAAATGTAAAATTTAAGGTGCTTTTTTAACGGTTAAAATAACGTCAATCGCATTGAGTAGAGCCTCAACTTGTTGTATGTCGAAAGCGTCAGGTGAAGACTTTAAGTTTGTTTCAAAATCAACAGCCTGTTTATACAACGCTTTGCATTCAAACATTCCAGCCGTTCCTTTGATCATATGCACGCTGCGTGCAAAACCCGTTATATCACCCTGCTTAAATTGAGACACTAACGTGTCTTTTTGTTTATTTAACCCTTTAATATATTCCTGCTTGAGTAGTGCAAACTCCTCATCGGGTAGCTTAATGTTCTCGCATATATCAATATCAAGATAACTTGCAATTTTACTACTAAAACAGCTTCTATCTATAGGTTTGGCAATATGATCAGTAAAACCTTGTTTTAAATAGCGATCAATTTCATGCTTCATCGTGTTAGCAGTGAGCGCGACAATGGGTGTTGTTACCCCTGTTGCTTGTATAATCTTAATTGCTTGCTCACCATCCATAATTGGCATTTGAATATCTAATAAAATTAAGTCGAAGCTTTCATCCATCGCTGCTTGCGCTGCATCTCGACCATTTTCAACAGCGACAACGGTTAACCCCATCCGCTCTAAAATTCGCTTAATAAGCTGACGATTTTCTGGATGGTCTTCAGCCACAAGTACTCTACCCACTAAATTTCGCTGACTATTATTTGAAAATAGTTCTTTAGTTTGTGGCTTACGTATATCGTCGAATGTGTTAACCCATTGCGTATGTTCGGTTGTATTTAACTCCATAGTAAAGCAAAACTCACTACCCCTACCTACCACAGAAAATACAGTAATATCGCCATTTAGTTTATTTGCTAAGCTTTTTGATATATTTAAGCCAAGTCCAGTACCACCGTATTTACGAGAAATGGACGAGTCAGCTTGGTGAAAGGGAGTAAACAAGTCTTTTTGCTCACTTTCAGTCATTCCAATGCCCGTGTCTTCAACTTTAATTATTAGTTGCTTTTGATTGCAACTCACCGTCAGCATTATGTAACCCTGGGTAGTAAATTTAAGTGCATTGGTTGCTAAATTTAATAATATTTGCCTAAGTCGAGTTGGATCTGAGACTATCCAATCTGGTAATGGAAATTGATAATCAACTTTGAATTTTAAGCCTTTATCGCGGATTTGCTTTCCTAGTAATGATTCAATTTCAGCAATAGTGGCAAACAAATCCGTTTCAACTAATTCTATCTCTAAACGGTTAGCCTCAATTTTCGACATATCCAAAATATCGTTAATTAGCCCAAGTACATGACGACTGTTTTGCAAAATCACCCTGATCCCATGATTTCTTTCATGAGGCTGTATATCACCTAAAATTATCCCATCAGCATAACCAATAATGGATGTCATTGGGGTGCGGATCTCATGGCTCATGTTAGCTAAAAATCGACTTTTAGCTTCACTTGCATCACGAAGCTCTTCCGCCAATTGTTGTAACTCTTGGGTACGCAGTTCGACCTTGTGTTCCAAATTTTTAGTCAGTTCAACATTCTGATGATGCAAAATACTGAATTTATTTGCGACAGCAAAAGCAAGTAATACTGCATCGAGCGCTGTGCCAATAAGTCCAAGTAAATAGAGATCCATTTTTATTGGCTCAATAAGTCCTAGATTAGTTAAATTGCCAACCATATTAGGAATGGCCATAGCCAAATAGGCGAGAACAAAATAGCGAGCTGGTTTAAAGCCACTGATCCAGCTTCGTATACCAACAACCATACCTAGAGATAAAGTTGCCCCTGTTACTAAAGTGGCCCAAATAAAGCCAAAACCAGGCCAAACCATTGCAAAAGGTGCGCCTGCGGTGGCAACAATGCCTAAGTAGATTGATAATCGAGATAACTTAGGAGACGTGTCTTTTAATTTAAGTAAGCTGTTAAAAAATAAAATATTTGTGATGGGAATTAAAGTAAAACCTAACCAATGAAAATGGGCATTGTAAAAACCAAAAATTTGATCCGGTATATGAAAAAACTGACTCCAAGCCAACACCCAGCATGCTGTGAACATGGCGTAGTACAAATGGGTTTTATCTCTATCACCCAAGTAAATAAGAAAATTGTATAAACCTAACGCAATACCAACCCCAAAGCACAGCAACATAATCATGTTGTCTGAGGTTTTTCTTACAAAAAAATCGTCATAAGATGAAAGCACTAATTTTGGTGGAGTATAAAAATATTCACTTTGAAATTTTGCAATTAATACGTAAGAACGATTAGGCGTCAGCTTAACTTTATTCCCATAGTGAAATGCAAACTCATTTGGGTAACCCCCCCCAGTGACATACTGCTTTATTGGTTCATCAAAGTTCGATATATCATAAATCCGGGTTTCGATTTTTGAAAGTAACGTGTTATACGGATAGAGCACCAGTTCATCTAAATCTGTTTTATTTTCAAGTGCTATGACAAACCAAAAACTACCACCAAAAAACGATGTTCTTGATTGTGGTTGTTTATCTTCAAGCCACATTTCTATTTCACTGTGGTTACGGGGAAAAGTACCACTCGTTACCTGAAATACATGACCCTGACCGAGCAAATCAGTATCTTGTTGTTTTAAAGTATAAACAATAGGAGCGAGTGTATCTGCCGGCGCTAAATTGCTAAAGCACAAAAATACACAATATAAAAATAGCTTTAGAACTGCCTTCATTGGCATACTTCGCACCTTAATTTAAAGACTAAAATTAAAACTGATAACTAACATCTAAACCAAAACGTCTGCCTTCACCTTTAAAGTCTTCAAGCATGCCAAGGAAAGAGCTTAAATCAAATTTTAAGTGACTATATTGCGTACCAAAGAGGTTTTTCCCCCAAATAGCAATCGCCCAGTTATCATGTTGATAATGTATGTTTGCATTAAAAATACTATAGCCATCTTGCATCGCATAAGGGTTTTGATTCTGATCAAAATAATAGTCGGATTGATAATCAACTAATAATTGCGTTGTTAGTGGGTGATTAGCCAGCACGTGCGTGTATTCAATGCCTGCACTGAGGTTCCATTTTGAGGTAAACGGCAAGCGATTATCTGATAATGCGTTACCTAAAGGATCAACATATTCTTCAAACTCTGCATGGGGTATATAACCCATAGCAAACTTAACATTCAAATCACCGGTCAGCCAATACTCAAAATCAGCCTCTAGGCCATATATAGTCGAATCTGCCACATTTTCTAATAATTGAATAGGCGGGCTCTGATCAGATACTGAAGGCTGATTCATAAACACCTGTTGGTCATTATAATCATAATAAAATGCAGCCCAATTAAATCGCATGCCCAACTGTGGCCACCAAGACTTTGAGCCAATTTCATGTGAGTTCAATCGTTCTTTTTGATAATCAGCAAGCTGTGCTTGTTCAACCGATGATAAAAACCCCCCGTTATAGCCTCCGCTTTTTGCGCCATTAGCAAATCGATAATAGGCATAGGTCGCATCATCCAGCTTAACGTTCACAGCCAACTGACCAGAAATGCCATTATCTGATTGCTCTCCCTGAACACGATAAAATGGCACCTTAACTCCGGTTAAATCGTTAGGGTCTAAAATAATATTAAGCTGGGATGATGAGTCGTAATCTAAAGACTCATAAGAATAACGAAGCCCAGCGGTAATTAGCCAATCTTGGTTTAATTGATAGTCAAGTTGGGTAAACGCTGCAATGCTCTTTGTTTTTATCCTATTATCATAGAAAAAAGTAGCGGTTAAATCTGTCTCTAAAATGCCTCGATAATCTCGCAAAATATCATTTACATTGTCTTGAATAATAGACTCATCAGCATAATAAATTCCCGTTGTAAGAAAATGCTCTGCGAGCTGAGATTGCAACCGAAACTCTTGCGTTACTAAATCAGTATTTAAACCTAAATTGCCTTCACATAAGCGTGCTGGAGAGCCATCACAATTAAAGGCATGATCACGCTTTAACTTGTTATAGCTAGTTAGTGAAATAAGCTCATTGTGTGTATCCAATTGCCAATTAACATGGGCACTAATCCCCTTACCATCGGTTTTATGTGGCGAATTATTATTAACGCTTACAGTATAAAAATCATCACTGCCATCATTAAATCCAAAGTTATCAAAACAGTTGGTTGAACCTGCTTGTGCCGGCGAGCACCGCTCTCCAGTCAGCGGATTAGCAATAACCCCAATACTGCCAACAGGCTGAACTATGCCATCCCAATCGGAAATATGCCCTTTTATCAAAAACTGCACAGTGTCAAAGTCAGCTAAAAAAGATACTCGACCATTTGTTTGCCGCATGCCCGCTGTTGGTGAATCAGCAAAAAAATTGTTTGTAGAATAATCATAATTTTGATGGTTTAGCGCAACACGAACGGCTGTGTTTACCCCAATAGCTGAATTAAACATGGCATCTACACTGGTCGCGTTGTTATTGGCAATACCAGCACTTAAATAACCACTTTGTTCAAACTCAGGGCGTTTAGAGCGGATCAAAATAGCCCCGCCAGTAGAGTTACGACCAAATAAAGTTCCTTGAGGGCCACGCAAAATGTCAATCTGCTCAATATCAAATAAGTTAACAATTTGGTTACTGGCAGAGCCCACGGCTATATCATCCACATACATCGCCACCGGCGATGTATTAGCGGTGTTATAATCAACTAGCCCTACGCCACGAATATTAACCGCTGGTGGTGTGCCTTCCGCTGCGTTTTGACTAATTTTTAAATTTGGGGCAAATACAGATAACTCTGTTGAGTCTTTAACCTGTTGCGCTTTGAGATCGTCCCCTTTTATTGTGCTTACAGAAATGCCGACTTCTTCAATTTTTTGCGCTCTTTTTTGCGCATAAACCTCAATGATTTCCATATTAGGCTGATCATCACTTTTACCCTCTACCACTACTTTCGCCTGCAGTGGCAGTAAAAAGCCTGGTAAGCATACCAACCATATATTTTTATTCAGAAGCTTGCCTTTATTTTTCATTTCACGTGACCTTTGCGCTAAATAAATGTAAACAACATGTTTAACTATATACTAATCAACCGATTAAAGCTGTGCTGGAAGAGTATTTTAATTTTTGATAACTGCAAATGCATTTTCGCCACTAATGTGTTGTGGGTAACCCACCATTGCTCTGGCTGTTTGCATACCCGCCATAACAGCCGCTTCAACACAACCGGCATTAACACCCGTTTTAATCCAGTCACCGGTAATAAAAAGGTTTGTAAATTTTGTTTCATCTGTCGCCAGTCGATACTTACTTGAACCAGCCACTGACAAAACATAGCGCTCACTTGGGTCAACGTTTACTCGCCAGTATTGAGCATTTAATCGTTCATCCCCGGATGACGATATTTCATATAATACAGACCAATCAAACTCATTATTTTGATATGCAAGCGGCCATAAGGACTGCATGTTTTTTTCTAGTATTGCTTCTAGGTTTACCTTTACTTGCGATTTAGCCTGTAGAGGAAATTGATGTTCACTTTTTGGTGGATAGTACTCACAAGGAAAAACACTGCAAAAATAAGCAATGTTTTTAGGAGGACAATCAGTAGGCCATTGCTCTTTGTCGACTAAATTCATCATTGCCGCCCACGTATCAAATGGTTCGCTAAAGCCACTTAGAATTGGGCCTTCTTTACTCTTTGGAATATATTGCCAGCCTAATTGCTCGTCTGTTTTATTAAGCCATAGTTGGGCAGCTTGGGTTGCCACCGTTTTGACTTGCTTTGCTTGTGCTGCAAATTTAGTATCCCACGCTAATAATGAAGGGCATACGTGCTCAAGTGACGCCACAGATACACCCAACACAATTCTGTCAAAATCTTCTTTGTAGTTTAATTTTTTTATTGGCAGTGGCTGCCCAAAATGGTTTTCGTATTGAGACGGCCAGTCTGACCAAAAAGATTCTAAATTAATATCATGCTTCTTTAATAGTGCGGCTTGTTCACTATTAATTTGCGCATAAAGTGGTTCACTTGGCCAACAAGGTAGTTTTTTAACATTAACCAGTGGTTGATACTCTGCGTCTGAGAGCAAAGAAACTTGTTGCTGAAGCTCAATGCTCTCGACAAAACTCTCTCCTTGCTCACTTAGGCTGGGAGTCAGGTTTTGCAATTGATGAAAATACTCAAACTTAACCCCTCTTTTTTTTAGTAATTCGTACAAGGGAGCAAAGATGACATCGCCCATCCCCGCTTGCATTTTCCACATGACCCCTCCGCGGTAACACAGCGCGATGCGTAACATAGCCAGTGATGCGACACCAGCCTCAACATTGGGCTTACTTAGGTCACCCGCAGGGTACGCAAACACCAAATCATAAAACCCTCGTATGGGCGCCGAATTAGCACTGTATTGCTCGTTTGCCCCATTTCTTATAAGCCATTGCCTAAAATCAAATTTATTTATAACCTCAAACCCATCTCGATATACTTTGTCTTTTACCAAACCAACTAGCATTGCGATAGCAAGGTCTGCGCAAATATATAATCGTCTAAGCTGCGCATTATTGTCTAACAACTCAATCATTTCGCTATTAAGCCAGCGCTTTAGCTTTCTAACTATATACCAAATAACAAGGCCATCTTTTTTCTCATGTACTTGGGGGTTTAATGTATTGTCGGCGTGGGCAAACTTATTTAATGTATTGATTAATAAGCTTGGAGTAGAAGCAACTTCACTCGAATATTGTTTTATATCATCAGCAAAATCTTGCCAAGCATCTTCGGTATCATCAACCAAATCTGTTATTTGTTGGTGCAAGTGCCGTAATAAAGATTGATCTCGTGATTTTTTTGTACTTAGTTGTATATTTTTGTTGGCTTTTTTTGCTGCTGACTGTAAATCAAATATCCACTTTTTTAGCCAAGCTAGGGTCATTTTAATAAAATCCCATGGCGTTATATCTAAACTTCCATCAGCAGGGTTCCCAGGAAGTAATGGGAAATCAATTGGCCATGTTTGCCATTGGTCATCAATATATTCTTCTAAGGCTATAAAGCTATGCGGTTTTAATGCTTGCTGCCATGTAGATAAAGGTGAATCGGCTGGCCGTTGTAATTTAGTGTAAACCGTTTCTATTGTTTTAAAGCTATTTACATAAGCACCAAACCAAACATGTAAGCCATGCTCTTCAATACGCTGCCCGCTAGCCGCATTACGACCACTTGCTCCTTTACCACCCAAACGCCAGCCTTGTTGGTATACTGTGATAGTTCGATGCTGTTGCCAGTCAGATTGCTCAGTCAAATACAATGCAGCAGTCATAGCCGATACACCGCCACCAATTATCACGATTTTTTCTTGGTTCATGGTAAATCCTTCTAAGCAATTTAAATTTTAGTTGCGGCTAACTGGTCGAAATCCATTTGCACATAAAAAGGTAAGTGCAGCGCTTGACTACCTAACTTTAGGCCAAACATATCGGCAAGTGGAAAACTATCTAATTTATTAAGATGCAAAGTAAACTCAGGTTTCAAAAATTTAAAGCTATGTATTTTTTTAATCATTGAAGGTGAGTGCATTACGCTCTGGTATACCGCTGAATCGCCACTGCCATCAGGAAATTGTTTTAACAAAATTTGATCCATTTGTGGATTAACAAAGCCACTCAATAACTGCTTTAATAATGAAAAATCAATATCTAAATGTTTGCGAGAAAACAAATTTGCTACTTGATCGCCAAAGTTATCAATAATAGATAAGAAATCGCTATCTTGGTGTTTAGAATTTATAGTAATTGAAAATAGCTCATGCATTTGTAGCTTTGATTCAGGGGAGAAATGTTCAAAGCATTCTAAAGATATTGAAAAATTCGATAGCTCCGATACACAGCTGGGCATGGTGTAGTCACACAAATACTTATTATAGCCCCATGTTTCGCGACCATTAATAAGTGCATAAATGTTGTTAACACAGATAAACGCTGGATACCAATATAAGTAGGTTATATCTTCATCCTCAACCTTAGCGACAGGCAACCAAATGATAATATCTGTTTCTTGCATCCAACCATGCTGATCGAATGGCGGGGTCATCGAGGCTATTTTTTCAATATCTGTAAATGTAATAAGTGCAAACTCGCCAAGTATTTTAAAATAAATATTACCCTCCTCCCCTATGTTTAACGTTGAATCAATGTACTTTTGTGCTTTCTTAGATTCTATTTCAGCAAAAAAACCATACATATTCGCATTGTGCATACGACAAGGCGGCTTTGCTATTGGATTAGATAAAAAATGTTGATATGGCGCAGATAGTGAACTCATTTGACCCCCTCAGTTAAAAACTGAGTATAGTCAGATATATTTGAGTCTGTTGATCTTTACGAATTAATATTTATGGCTATACGTGAATTGCTCTCGATTCAAAGTATTTTAATAAATTGCTTGCAAAGAAAAATATTGTGGCGTAAGATTGCTGCTTGGCTATAAAAAGCCCTAGCGGTTAACCTCTTTACCCTGATCCAGTAAGCCCCGCAAAACGTATATTCAAAAGCTAAGTTATTGTACGGCGAGAACCCCTATTAATACCTTGATGATTTATTTTTAATATCATCGTAAAAGTGTCATAAAGATCGTCAACACTGTAATGAAGCTAAACACAATTAGATTATTTATCATCTGTAATGTGCTTTAAGAAAAAGCCCAGAATAAATAACAAAAATAAAGTGAGTTTTATTATGTCATACAAATATAACGGATCTATGATCCAAATAGCACATCCAGTGCAATCAATTTCGGTTAACAAACATCGTGTAATCTTCAGCGATACACAAGGTTTGAAAAATGCATTGTTTCAAAAAGCAAGTGATGCACGTCAATTTGTAAAATGGCTGAAAGCCAGTTAATTATTATTTATAAGTGTTTAACTTATAAATAAATTAAAATGCCAGCTTTATGCTGGCATTTTACTTTTTGGTGTATTATTGACTACACTTAAATCCATGTTTGTTTATTTGTTGTAGTGAAAATGCGGTTTTCGTGGTTAATACTGTTCGTCTGTGTATTTTTAAGCACAAAGTGTGATGCCAGAACAATAAAATGGATAACGCATGACTTTGCGCCCTATTATATTTTAAGCGGTCCGGATAAATCTCAGGGCCGTGATGAAAGTATTATTTCACTGTTAGAGCAACAACTTCCGCATATTAACTTTGAACGTATCATTATTCCCTCTGGTAAAGTTATTCAGGAACTCGCTAACCTGCAATCAAATGCATGCGCATTATCACTTTATAAAAACAAATATCGAGAAGAACGTGTTTATTTCACGCATCAAAGCTCTACAGCTGGTCTTTCTCCATCTATTGCCATGCATCAAAAGCTGAGCATTGCGCTAGGTATTGAAAGCAGTAAATCAGTGTCGTTAACTAATTTATTAGTAAATAAAAAGCTCACCTTGGGTGTATCGATGAATCGCTCATACGGCAGTGAAATTGATAAAATAATTAATACCACACCTAATACAAATATTGTCATTAGACCTACTCGCGATACCCTCAGTACATTAACCTATATGCTTAACTTAGAGCGAATTGATATTTTATTAGGCTACCCCAGTGAGCATTATTATTTAGCAAAAACGATGGGGTTTAGTGACAATTTAACGCAGCGCATGCTGACTGAGGCACCAAAAATTAGTTACGGTTACATTGGCTGTACTAAAAACGAGCAAGGCGCAGAAGATATTGCCACACTCAATCAGCAACTCAAACTAATTAAGCAAACTGAAGACTATAAACAAGTATTAACTCGGTGGTTACCAAGTCACTTAAAATCAAAATTAGAAGCGCATTTACAATAAAAAAGCTAAGCGTGATAACGCTTAGCTTTAACTATAAAACGGTATTATTGACGAATACCTTCAATAAATAAACCAATATCAACGTGCGTTGACGCTGGGCCTAAATCGTAATCAATACCGTAATCAGCTAGTTTTAAGCTGGTTTCACCTTCAAAACCAACACGGTAACCACCCCATGGATCTTTACCTTCACCAATCTTATCAATTTCAAAACTAATTGTTTTAGTAATACCATGAAGGGTAAACTCACCGGTTACTGTGGCTTCTTCACCGTCTTGATCAAACTTAATTGCTGTACTTTTAAAGCTAGCCTGTGGGTATTTGCTTACATTTAAAAAGTCACCACCGCGTAAGTGTTTATCTCGTTCAGCATGGTTTGAATCTAGGCTTGCTGTGTCGATATTTACACTAATTTGAGATGCGTTTGGGTTTTTAGCGTCGTAGTTAAACTGCCCATCAAAGGTGTTAAAACGCCCGTGCAACCAGCTGTAACCTAAATGTTTAATTTTAAAATTAACAAAGGCATGTGCTCCTTTGGTATCAATAACATAGTCTGCAGCACTAGCATGGGTAGCTGTCATAAACATCGCTGCTGATAACGCTGAAGTTAATAGTAACTTTTTCATTTTAAGCTTCCTTTTGTAATTTGATCATTCTAATTAATGTTTTATCTTTATCTATAAAGTGGTGTTTTAACGCACCTAAAATATGCAGCACCACAAACCCAATCAGCAAGCATGCGCTGTAATAATGGATCTGCCCTGCTATATCTGCCTGAGAATCAAAGGTAAAGTCGATGGCTTTGACATAAAACAAGCCAAACACTTCGATTGGTCGCCCATCAGCAGTAGAAATTAAATACCCAGACACCATAATAATCACTAAAAACAGATACATTAAAATATGTGCGGTTTGGGCCAGCTGATTTAATTGAGTGTTGGTCCCAATAGGGCTAGGTTTTACATTAAACCGACGCCATAACAGTCTAAAAACAAATACAGCCGCTAAACTCAGCCCTATGCTTTTATGCAAATCTAATGAGCCTTTATACCAGCTATCATAGTAAGTTAGCTCAACCATGTATAAGCCTAAACCAAACAAACCAAAGACAGTCAACGCCATTAACCAGTGTAAAAATATAGCCATCAGGCCATAACCGGTTTTTGAGTTTTTAAACATTGCTTATCGCCAATTTCTAATCTAGTAATAACACTACGATATAATGGATGAGTGGCGATTAAAATAGCATATGCAAACACTTATCGTGCGTATACGCACAGTAAAGTCTATTAATTTAGTATAATTGCAAAAAACTTTATGGGAGGTTAACTTTCGGCAGGCTCATTAAGAGATACATATATTTGGCTATCAGATTCAACTTGTAAGCAAGCAATTAAGCCCTCTTTGATTAGTTCTAACATGGCAATAAAACTAACAACTACTCCACTGCGGCCCTCTTCAAAGGTAAACAGTTGGGTAAACGCAACAGGTGCTTTTGCTTGGGATAGTGTGTGTAAAATTAAACTCATACGTTCACGAGTTGACAGGGTTTCTGCACTAATTAAATGATGCTCAAATGTTTTAGCACGCGCCATTACGTCGCTTAGCGCTAACAATAGATCTTTGATTGCCAGTTCAGGTAAGGGTTGGTTTTTTTCTTCTAACTCTGGGAAAGTTGCATTGGCGATAAATATATCGCGACCAACGCGGGGCAAAGAATCGATATTTTCGGCCGCTTTTTTAAATTGTTCGTACTCTTGTAAACGTTTTATAAGTTCGGCGCGGGGATCTTCCTCTTCTTCTAATTCCTCATGCACTGGCAGTAACAACCGCGACTTAATCTGCGCCAGCAATGCTGCCATTACGAGATATTCGCCGGCGAGTTCTAACTGAAACTCACTCATCATTTCTACATATTTTACATACTGCTCAGTAATGCTAAATATAGATAATTCGAGAACATCTAACTTGTGCTTTTTAATTAAATAAAGCAACAGATCTAACGGACCTTCAAAGGTTTCTAAAATAACTTCAAGCGCATCAGGCGGAATATATAAATCTTCAGGCTTTTCAACAACGGCTTTCCCATGCAAAAATGCCAGTGGCAGCTTTTGCTGCACTGGCATATCTGTAGGTATTAACGAAACCGTGTCAGGCTGTTTCATTGCTATTCAAATGGAGCCGTATCGCCGCAGCCTACACGTAAAATTTGAATATCGTCCTCTGATAAATCAATTACCGTAGTTGCTTGCTCTGTGAGGTATCCGCCATGAATAATTAAATCGACATGCTTATCTAGACGATCCAAAATGTCATCGGGGTCCGCTTGCGTGTATTCATCACCCGGTAAAATAAGTGAGCATGACATTAATGGCTCACCCAATTCTGCAAGTAACGCACAAGCAATTGGGTGTTCAATAACACGAATGCC
Source organism: Pseudoalteromonas sp. APC 3224 (assembly GCF_030407535.1). Classification (GTDB taxonomy): domain Bacteria; phylum Pseudomonadota; class Gammaproteobacteria; order Enterobacterales; family Alteromonadaceae; genus Pseudoalteromonas. Next base: position 140,247 of record NZ_JASDDF010000002.1, read on the forward strand.
TATGGTTTTTTTCTTATCGTTTAATAAGCGTTTAGGTACTTCTTTTGTGCCTTTAAAAATAAACGTATAAGGCCCTGGGGTATTATTTTTGATCAGCCTGAACATTTGGTTATCTACCCGAGCATAAGTAGAAAGCTCAGATAAATCACGGCAAACTAAAGTAAAATTATGGTGTTTTTCAATACCACGAATACGCTCTATGCGCTCTTTTGCTTGTTTGTTACCTAAATTACAGCCAATCGCATATCCCGAATCTGTTGGGTACACAACTACGCCGCCCTGTTTAATAATATCAACAGCTTGAGAAATTAGTCTAGGCTGTGGGTTATCCGGATGTATATGAAATAATTGACTCATAATGCAACTCCTTCGTGCTTTTCCCATGTTTGCCAAACCCCTTGGCAATCTTTAGGTAAGTATAAATTTTTTCCAAGTTCTAAATAACTAGTCGGAAAATGAAAATCAGAGCCTTGAGAGCAAAGCAGATCGTATTCTTGACTCAACAAGCCTAAAAACTGACGCTCACTCGGGGCCTGTTGCGGTTGGGCAACTTCCATTGCATCACCGCCCACTGATTTAAACTCTACGAGTAGTTTACGCAACCACTTATTCGACATTTTGTAGCTACTTGGGTGCGCCAAAACAGCCACCCCACCGGCGGCATGAATCGCTGAAATTGCCGTTTGCATATCACACCAGTTACTCGGTACGTAACCGGTTTTTCCTCGCCCTAAGTACTTTTTAAATACCCCAGGAAAGTTTTTAGCCACACCTCGCTCAATTAAAGCTCTGGCAAAGTGAGCGCGAGTAATTTGCGCATTTTCAGCCAGCTCGCGAGCTTGTTGATAAATACCCTCAAAGCCATTTTTAGTTAATCGATGGCCTATTTCAATTGCACGGGTTTCGCGCTTTTGCTGTTGCTCGCTAAGTAATGTATTCAAAGTGCTATCATTGGTATCAATGTTAAGCCCAACAATATGTATTTCAAAACTCTCCCATTTGGTTGATATTTCAACCCCATTAATCAGTTTAAGCGGCAAGTTTTCACGTTTGATAAAAGCCTGCGCAGGCTCAATTGCGGCCACAGTATCGTGATCGGTAATGGCAAATACATCAATGTTTTTATCGACTGCTCGCGCTAATAGTTGCTCAACGGTTAAATGTCCGTCTGAGTGTGTTGTATGGCTATGTAAGTCGTATTTTATCAAATGAAAACTACTTTAATTAATGGTTTAATGGTGTTTCACACAGTATAACAAGTTTTTTAACGAAATTGTTTTAAATAAACACTTGACACAAAAGCAGTTGATACGTTTTACTGTAGCCACTTTTAGACATTAAAGAATAAATAACAATGAAAAATACAATTCAAAACATCATCTGGTGGTGGCACTCTTAAAACAAAGGGTGATGAATTGTCGTGTCTAAACAAAAAATTCTAACCCGCTACCATGCGGGTTTTTTTATCACTAAATTTTGCAATACAAGATTAACAGGAATTAAAAACATGAATAACGTAAACACTCTTACACATCATTGGTGGTGGCGCCTGGCATAGCGGGACGGTAATGGTCTATCTATAATTTAGACATCGTTATTCAAACCCCGCACTGCTTAGCATTGCGGGGTTTTATTTTTTTAGGGGATGAGGTTTGATTTTTAGTCATATAACAACAACACCAGGTGAAGTGACCAGCATAACGCAAGTACGAGACTACATAAGTAGCCCACTTGCCTTGTATGCGGCACTTGATAAACCTAACTCACTATTGCTTGAATCTGCAGAAATAGATTCAAAAGATAGCGTAAAAAGCTTAATACTAGTTGATTGTGCATTGCGTATTGTTTGCCAAGGCAACCAAGTGAGCATCAGTGCACAATCAAACAACGGCCAACAACTACTTAACTATTTGCAGGCTAATGTACAAAACTGCGCTTCACAGTTAAGCGGTACCACACTCACACTTGAGTATCACCCAGCAGATGACACCATTGACCAAGCTAGCAAACTGATTGCAGATAACGCTTTTAGTGCACTACGCACTTGTTTAAATAGTATTAAAAGCACCACTGACAATCCGTTCTCGGTGTTTTTAGGCGGCGTATTTGCCTACGACATGGTGGCTAACTTTGAACAACTATCCGATGTACCTGATGGTGAAAACACCTGCCCAGACTACGTATTTTATTTAGCCGAAACACTGGTTGTTATTGATCACCAAAAACAAACAACCGAGTTAATTGGTAATGTGTTTAATGGCCCTGATGTTCACGCTAATTGTTTTGAAGTGGGCAAACAATTAGAGCGCCTTAATACATTGTGCGACCACGCCGCAGACTTTAGTGCCCCAAGCCAAGCAGGTGACTGCCCTGTAAATGTTGATATTAGTGATGAGCAATATTGCCAACAAGTGATTAAACTTAAGCAACACATAGTTGATGGCGATATTTTTCAAGTGGTGCCCTCTCGTAGTTTCTCATTGCCGTGCCCTGACTCATTACATGCTTATAGCCAGCTTAAAAAGCAAAACCCAAGCCCATACATGTTTTACATGCGTGATGAAGATTTCTCATTATTTGGCGCTTCTCCAGAGTCTGCGCTTAAGTATGAGGTTAAGTCTCAACAAGTTGAGGTTTATCCGATTGCAGGTACTCGTCCACGGGGTAAGTTTGCAAATGGACAAATTAATCCCGATTTAGATAGCCGTATTGAACTTGAGCTCAGAAACGATCAAAAAGAACGTGCCGAGCACTTAATGCTAGTTGATTTAGCACGTAACGACGTTGCTCGTATTAGCGTGCCTGGTACACGCCATGCCAAAGAGCTATTAAAAGTAGACCGCTATTCACAGGTAATGCACTTAGTATCACGTGTAGTAGGAAAATTAAAACCCGAATTAGATGCTCTGCATGCTTATCAAGCCTGTATGAACATGGGTACCTTAGTCGGTGCCCCCAAAGTCCGTGCGGCAGAATTAGTGCGCAAAACTGAAGGCAAACGTCGCGGTAGCTATGGTGGCGCAGTTGGCTATTTAACCGGTGACGGTGCCATGGACAGCTGTATTGTTATTCGTGCCGCCTTTGTTAAAAATAATATTGCGTATGTGCAAGCCGGTGCTGGGGTTGTATTTGATTCAGATCCAATGTCAGAGGCAAACGAAACGCGCGCTAAAGCCCAAGCGGTGATCACCGCGATTAAATCGACGTATAAGGCAGTATAAAATGAGTGAAGCACACCCTATTAAAATTTACTTTTTAGATAACTTTGACTCATTTAGCTACAACCTAGTCGATGAGCTAACCATGCTTGGTGCTGAGTTAGTAGTTTACCGAAACAACATTAGCGCAGAGATCATATTCGAAAAAATGCAGGCAGAGCTTGGACAAGTACTGCTGGTATTATCGCCAGGCCCTGGTGCGCCTAGCGATGCAGGCTGCCTTATGGAGTTAATTAACCTGTGTAAGGGCCAATTTCCAATGCTAGGTATTTGTTTAGGCCAACAAGCGCTAACACAAAGCTATGGCGGAGTAATCGGTCACGCTGGTGAAACCGTACATGGTAAGTCATCAATTATTGAGTTAGACGATCACCCGGTGTTTAACGGGATGGGTAGCACTATACCAGTGGCGCGTTATCACTCATTAATGGCCACAAAAGTGCCTGATAACTTAGCGGTTATTGCAAAGTATCAAGATATTCCAATGGCTATTTATCATCATCAAGACAATGCACTGGGCTATCAATTCCACCCAGAGTCAATTTTAACGCCCAACGGCGCAATGCTACTACAGCAAAGCGTTGCTTATTTAACACGTGCCAAATAAAAGGAACATTATGACTAATCAATTACACAGCCCGCTTAATGTTCAACACGCCATTGAGCACATCATCACAAAGCAGTCACTTAGTTACGTGCAAGCAAAATCGCTATTTGATCAAATTATGCAAGGTAATATGAGCGACATTGAACTCTCTGCGTTACTTATTGGCCTTAAAATGAAAGGTGAAGTAAGCGATGAGATTGCCGGTGCTGCCGCTTCAATGCGTGAAAATGCCGTGGCCTTTACCACTAATAAAACACTACTTGCTGATAGCTGTGGCACCGGTGGCGATGGTTCAAACACTATCAATATCAGTACAACCGCGGCAATTGTGGCGGCCGCGGCAGGTATTAATATGGTAAAACATGGCAATCGAAGCGTGTCGAGTAATTCTGGGTCTGCTGACTTGCTCAAAGCACTGGGGATCAATATCGATATGACCCCAGAGGTCGCTGCTCGTTGTTTAGAGAGCACAAATTTTACCTTTTTATTTGCACCGCACTACCACAGTGGGGTGCGTCATGCGATGAACGTGCGTACCAGTTTAAAAACCCGAACCATTTTTAATATTCTTGGGCCACTGGCTAATCCAGCCGCTCCTGAGGTGCAATTACTCGGCGTGTACGATGAGTTTTTATGTCTGCCAATGGCACAAACGCTTAATACTCTAGGCACTAAACGCGCTATGATAGTGCACGGCTCTGGTACTGACGAAATTGCCTTACATGGCCCAACACAGGTTGTAGAGCTTAATAATGGTAAAATTACTCAGTACACACTCAGTCCAAGTGATTTTGACCTTGCAAACTATTCACTTGAACAATTAGCCGGTGAAGGCCCACAATACAATGCAAACGCCAGCCTTGCTATTTTACAAGGTAAAGGCACTGAGGCACACAACGCCGCAATTGTTGTTAATGTGGCCGCATTGCTGTACTTAACCGGCCAAGCAGAGTCGTTAAAACAAGGTGCACAAATAACACACTCTTTATTACGTTCAGGCAAGGCCATGGACACATTAAATGCAATTATTGAGGTAAGTCATGGCTAATGTATTAGACAAAATTATTGCTGATAAAAAAATAGAACTAATCGAGCGTAAGGCTGCACGCCCACTAGATAGCTTTAAGCACCAAGCCAAACCGACTGAGCGTAGTTTTTACAAAGCACTGGCAGCATCTGGTACGCAGTTTATTTTAGAATGCAAAAAAGCGTCGCCCTCTAAGGGGTTGATTCGTCAGCCATTTGATTTAACAGAAATCACCCAAGCGTATAAGCAGTATGCCACTTGTATGAGTGTGTTAACTGACGAAAAGTACTTTCAAGGCAGCTTTGATTACCTTGAATTTGTACGTAGCCAAGTTGAACAGCCGCTTATTTGTAAAGACTTTTTTATTGATGAGTACCAAGTTTATATGGCACGTCTTTATGGCGGCGACGCTATTTTACTGATGCTATCTGTGCTTGACGATCAGCAATATAAAACACTGCATGAAGTGGCCGACTCATTAAATATGTCAGTATTAACTGAGGTAAGTAACGAAGAAGAAGTTCACCGTGCGCTGGCACTAAATGCACAAATAATTGGAATTAATAATCGAGATTTGCGTGATTTAAGCACCGACTTAGCCACCACAGAACGACTACGTAAACTTATTCCTGAAAATAAAGTGGTTATTTCTGAGTCAGGTATTTACACCCATCAAGATGTAAAACGCTTAGCCCCTTTATGTAATGGCTTTTTAATTGGCAGCTCATTAATGGCTGAAGCTGATCTAATACAAGCATGTCGTCGCGTTATATTAGGCGAAAACAAAGTGTGCGGCTTAACCCGCAATCAAGATGCTATTGCAGCCTATAGCAATGGCGCTGTGTATGGCGGGTTGATTTTTTACCCTAAATCCCCCCGCTTTGTTGATTTAGATTGCGCTAAAGAAATCAGTCAAAGTGCGCCTTTAAAATTTGTTGGCGTATTTGTTAACGCTGCTATACCTGATGTGGCTGAACACGCTAAACAACTTAAATTATCAGCCGTTCAATTACATGGCCAAGAAGATGAACAATACATTGCGTCATTACGTAGTGAATTACCACGTAATTGCCAAATTTGGAAAGCACAGGCAATAAAAGATGTTTTACCACAACCCGTAGCAGGCGCAGATCGCCATTTATACGATACCCACAGTGATTCACACGCGGGTGGCACAGGTAAAACATTTGATTGGTCGGTACTGCGTGATGCGACCACCCCATTTATGCTTGCTGGCGGCTTAAACCCAGACAATATTAGCGATGCCCTCTATCACGGAGCTTTAGGACTTGATTTAAATTCAGGTGTAGAGCAGTCTCCTGGTAAAAAGTGCGCAAAAAAATTAAATCATGCTTTTTCAAGCATCAGAAACTATTGAGGTTAAAATGCAAAATCCAGCTTATTTTGGCGAGTTTGGCGGTATGTTTGTACCGGAACTGCTTGTCCCTGCGCTTAAGCAGTTAGAAAACGAATTTAATAAAGCACAAAAAGATCCTGAGTTTCAGGCAGAGCTAAGTAAATTACTTAACGAGTATGCGGGTCGCCCTACGCCGCTTACGTTAACGCGTAACTTAGTTAAAAACCCAAAAGTAAAACTGTACTTAAAGCGTGAAGATTTACTCCACGGTGGTGCGCACAAAACAAACCAAGTATTAGGCCAAGCACTGCTTACCAAACGCATGGGTAAAAAAGAAGTCATAGCAGAAACCGGCGCCGGCCAACATGGTGTAGCCACTGCACTTGCCTGTGCATTGCTTGGCTTAAAATGCCGTATTTACATGGGTGCAAAAGATGTTGAACGCCAACAGCCAAATGTATTCAGAATGAAACTCATGGGCGCTGAAGTTATTCCAGTAACGGCAGGTTCGGGCACACTAAAAGATGCGGTTAATGAGGCATTGCGTGACTGGTCAGCAAATTATCAAGAGGCTCATTACCTTTTAGGTACAGCCGCGGGCCCTCACCCTTTTCCAACAATTGTACGTGAATATCAAAAAATAATTGGTGAAGAAGCAAAACAACAAGTACTTAAAGCCGAAGGACGTTTGCCTGATGCGGTTATTGCGTGTGTAGGCGGTGGGTCAAACGCCATTGGTATGTTTACTGATTTTATTGACGAGCCAAGCGTTAAGCTTATTGGCGTTGAACCTGCAGGTAAAGGGTTAGACACGCACGAACATGGCGCAACCATCTGTAAAGGCACTAAAGGTATTTTACACGGCACTTATACTTATATTATGCAAAATACAGATGGCCAAATTGAAGAGTCTTACTCTGTATCGGCGGGATTAGATTACCCAGCTGTAGGGCCACAGCATGCCTTTTTACACGAAACTGGCCGTGCTCAATATGTAGGCATTACCGACACCAAAGCACTTGATGCCTTTCAAGCACTGGCAAAGCACGAAGGTATTATTCCGGCACTAGAATCAAGTCATGCGCTAGCCTACGCCCTCGAATATGCAGAAGAGCAAACGCAGGACAGTATTATTGTTATTAATTTAAGTGGTCGTGGCGATAAAGATTTAGCCCACGTACACAAGGTATTATCAGAGGAAGGTCAACTATGAGCCAAGTAAAAACTGACCGTTACGGACAAATGTTTGCTGCACTAAAAGAGCAAAACCAAGGTGCGTTTGTACCGTTTGTGACTATTGGCGATCCGGGTAAAGCGCAAAGCATCGAAATTATTAAAAGCCTAATTGATGGCGGCGCAGATGGACTAGAGCTAGGTATTCCGTTTTCAGACCCGATTGCCGACGGCCCTGTTATTCAAAAGGCCAATATTCGTGCTTTAGATGAGCACATTAATACACAAGATTGTTTTGATATTATTAAAGAAATACGCCAGTACAATGCCGACATCCCTATTGGTTTATTACTGTATTCAAACTTAATCTTTAAACGTGGCTTAGAAAAGTTTTACACTGATGCAAAAGCAGTAGGCGTTGACTCTATTTTAGTGGCTGATGTGCCATTACACGAGTCTAAAATGTTTAGAAAAGCCGCCATGGCAAACGGTATTGACCCGATATTTATCGCCACGCCGAACGCCAGTGACGATACGTTGCGTGAGTGTGCATCGTACGGTCGCGGTTACACTTACTTACTGTCTCGTACAGGGGTAACAGGCACCGATACTAAAGCACAAATGCCTGCAACACACGTGGTTTCGCGCTTACAAGAGTACCACAGTGCGCCTGCATTATTAGGCTTTGGTATTTCAACACCTGATGATGTAAAAGCCGCGCTTAAAGCCGGTGCTGCGGGTGCTATTTCAGGTTCTGCAGTAGTAAAAATCATTGAAGCAAACCTACATGATTTAAATGCAATGACTACACAATTAAAAACATTTGTAACCGAGATGAAAGCCGCAACAGCGCTTTAATCAACGGCGTTTTTAATCACTAAAAAAGGGCATGTAACATGCCCTTTTTTATTTAAACTGCAAACTTAATGGGCTTGATGCTTACCCTCAAGAATCTCTTCTATAAACTTAGCATTAAACGCGTCTAAATCTGCTGGGCTGCGACTAGTCACTAAGCCTTGATCAACACACACCTCTTGGTCGACCCAGTTAGCACCGGCATTAATTAAATCACTTTTAATACTGGGATATGAAGTAACCTTTTTGTCTCTGAGCTTGTTAATCTCTGCGAGTAACCACGGCGCATGGCAAATAGCGGCAACGGGTTTGTTTTTCTTTGCTCCAAAAAAACCATCTACAAATGCCTTAGCATCCGAGTCTTGGCGTAAGCTATCGGGATTAAACAAACCACCAGGTAGTAAAAGCGCATCGTAATCAGCGGTATTTGCATTGGCTGCTAATTTATCAACGGTTACTTTTTCACCCCACTTGTCTTCATTCCATGCGGTGATCTGCCCTTCTTTAATAGAAACAACTTCAATATCGGCGCCCGCTTCAAGTAAAGCAGCCTGTGGCGAGAGTAACTCGCTTTGCTCAAATCCATCGGTGGCTAAAATGGCAATTTTCTTACCTTGTAAACGATTACTGTTATGTAAGTTACTCATTAAATACTCCTTATTTCATTCAATACATAACTGTATTTGCATATCACATACCAAATATAACACGCTGAATATAATAAGATTTTATAAATATGAATAAGCCAGCAATGTAAATTATTTACACTGATTGCAGATACTACAGGCAAAAGTAATGAAGCAAAGAGCCTGTAAGCTAAATAGTGGCTTTTGGGGAAGAAGCGAACTTACAGGCACTAAAGTTTTAAATTAAAGGCGCTCTTTTAACGCTTTTGCTGGTTTAAATACGGCTTTATTAGCCCCTTGTATTTCAATCGCTGCACCAGTTTGTGGATTACGACCAGTACGCGCTGGGTAATAGCTAAGTGCAAAAGTGCCAAAGCCTGAAATTTGCACCTGATCGCCTTCAGACAACGACTTTGTAATCACTTTTTGTAAGCTAGTTAACGCAGCTTGTGCGTCTTTTTTTGTTAATTCACTCGCATCCGCAATGGCTGCAACCAGTTCTGCTTTATTCATTTTTTGCTCCTAAATACACGCCTAGGCTTAAACCTATTAACGTGGCAATACAATGATGTAAAAATAAAAGCAGGCAGGCTAAGGGTTGCAAGGGGGTAAGTCAACCTTAACTGGGAACCAAGAGCCTTAGTAAGAGCTATCGGGTTTAAATATAATCAGCTTGACTGTTTTATAGTCATAAAGATGTCTTAATCGTTTGCTAAGGTAAAATAAAAATCACCGTGAGCAAACGTGAACGCTAATCAATACCGCTGGTTTGAATTTACTTTTATTTTTATCATTCTGCCTTTAATTGGCTTTAATATTCGCCAATATTTATCTAATTGGCTTATTCCAGCACTGATCATCCTCATGAGTGTGTGCTGTATGTTGTTATTAAACGACAGCCACTTTAAACGTTTTAGATTAACTAGCTTGGGGCAGTTTTCTGCTGTGAAGCGCCGCATGTTTAGTTTTTTCTTTATTGGCGCATTATTTTCGGGGGTATTTTACAACTTACTTTACCAAGGACACTGGTTTACTTTACCTCGTGAAAATCTCACCGACTGGCTAATGCTATTAATGCTCTACCCTTTATTGTCGGTGATCCCACAAGAATTAATATTTAGAACCTACTTTTTTCATCGTTATAAGCGCATTATGCCCAGTAAATGGCTACGCATTATTATAAGTGCGAGTGTATTTGCACTGGCACATATTGTTTACGCTAATTGGGTTGCAGTAAGTTTAGCATTTATAGGCGGATTACTATTTGCATATACCTACGCACAAAGCCGCTCAACCTTTGCCTGTGTTCTTGAGCACAGCTTATGGGGCATATGGATGTTTACCCTAGGGATGGGTGACTATTTAGACTCTGGTGCACTGAATTAACAAGCAGCAATAAAAAAGCCGCGACAGGCGCGGCTTATTTAGATTTAGTTTAAATTAAAAACCAAAAATACTGATATCAAAAAACTTCGTTGCAACGGTATTTACAAAAATGATTAATAATATCGCTGGAATAAAGGTTTGCAGTGAAAAGTTAACGTACTTTTCCATAAAGCTATTAGCATAATTAGGAGAGCCTTGTCTTAGCTCTTCGCTTAAGCGAACTTTTTTCCATTTATACATTACAAACAAACACACCATTAAACCATTTAAAGGCAATATTGTGTCGTAAAATACGTCATAAACAACATCAAAAAAGCTCTTATTACCACTACCGTAGCTAGTAAAAGTAGTTAGGCTGTCAATCATACCAAACGACATAATACACAAAATAGTTAATATACCGGTTGATAAAGTGAGTATGCCCAGCGCTTTTTTACGGCTAATGCCTTTACGATCGCTTAGTGTTGCTGTTGGTACTTCAACAATAGATACCAGTGATGTAATAGCAGCAAAAAATACTAATAAGAAGAAAATAAATGCCACGGCTGATGCGCCAAAATAGCCAATATCATTTTGTAACGCTAATAAAATTTTTGGAAGGTAGACAAAAATCATTGAAACTGACGAGTCAGATAACTTAGCCGGATCGGTATTTGGGTCAAAGCTAAAAATAGCCGGTAACACCATTAAGCCTGCTACAAACGCAACCAGTGAGTCGGTAATAGCGACCATTTTAGCACTGCCTACAATGTCATCTTTTTTCGAGATATAAGATGCATAGGTAATTAAAATACCCATACCTAACGACAATGAGAAAAACGCTTGGCTCAATGCGCCATTCAGCACGCTGGCATTCATTTTACTAAAGTCAGGAATAATGTAGTACTTAACACCGGCCATGGCGTTATCAAGAGTGAGTACGTAACCCACCAATATAATAAGCATGACAAATAAAGCTGGCATTAAAAATTTAGCTGCTTTTTCTATGCCGTCTTTTACGCCACCGACCAAAATTAGGTTAACAATAACTACTACCAGCGCCATATAACCAAACACGGTATAGCTATTTATAAACTCACCAAAGTGTCCAGGGTTTGCCAGCATATCTAAATTACCCAGCGCGGTTTGGCTCAAGTAACCAAAAATCCACACCGTGATCACCATATAAAAAACAGCAATCATAAACGGCGTTAATACCGCTAAAAAGCCAGCAAATTTCCATTTTTTGTCGTTATTAGCTAATTTTTTGTATGCACCCAGCGGGTCTTTTTGTGCATGACGACCCATGGCCATTTCAGCCATCATTACGGGTAAACAAATGAATGCGACAAACAAAGCATAGACGAGCAAAAATGCACCACCGCCATTCTTAGTCGCAGAAACTGGAAAGCCTACTAAGTTACCAATACCCACAGCAGAGCCTGCCGCTGCCAATATAAATCCTAAGCGGGAGCTAAAGTGCTCTCTATTTTCACTCATGTAATAACCTTGTTATTATTTATCTTATCCAAGGGACTCTACCAGTGTTACGCAACGCTTTTCAAGCAATTACCGTGTAAAAAAACATTCTTGCTGTAAACATCGCCATAAACACTTTTAATTCACCATTTATCAACGCTATGCTAGTATGCAGTTAATTAAATTTAACAAGTTTTGAGAGTAATTTTATGTTGTATATGATTTATTCAACAGACGTCCAAAATAGTTTAGAGCACCGTAAGGCGGCTCGCCCAGCTCATTTAGCGCGTTTACAAACGCTAGAAGACGAAGGCAGACTATTAACCGCAGGCCCACTTCCAGCCATTGATAGTGAAGACCCTCAAGATGCAGGCTTTACGGGTTCTTTAGTGATTGCTCAATTTAATTCTTTAGAAGACGCCAGAGAATGGGCGGCAGATGATCCTTATGTTGCCGGTGGCGTATATGAAAACTCTATTGTTAAACCATTTAAAAAAGTGTTCCCTGCTTAATTAAACTATGACCACCCTGTTTAACTGCAACCAGCAATTCAGGGTTTGTTCACTCATTTTTAATTAAACTTTGCTTACTAAAAACTTAAATACGCCGCAAGGTATTAAAGTTTTAATGGCTTAGTTTTTAAGCTAGGCAGGTCTGTTCTAGGAGTTCCGTAATGCGTGTATTATTAATACTCAATTTAATCGCGGTAGTGTGTTTGGCTAATTTTGCCCACGCAAACAATACCAAAAGCAAAACCGATAAAGTTGAGGTAAGTAAAAAAAAAGCAGTAATACTTGCAAAACAAACTACAGACGGTACAACGTTAAAGATCTCTGAAGAAACACTTTTTTTTACTGTACGAATTTTAAAAGCTGACGGCCACGTCGTCGATTTGAAAATAAACAAGAAAACTGGCGAAGTGAAAAAGGATTAACCAATGCGAATTTTAGTAATAGAAGATGATTTACATTTGGCAGACAACCTGCGCAATGCATTAGAAAAAGAGCGTTACAGTGTTGATTTATGTCACGACGGTGAAGCGGGCCTTTTTCACATCACTGAATACCCTTTAGATATGGCTGTAGTTGATTTAGGCCTACCTAAAATAGACGGTATTGAGCTAATAAATAAAGCACGCGCCCAAGGGGTGACTATTCCTATCTTGATTTTAACCGCGCGCGATCGTTGGCAAGACAAAGTAGAAGGCCTAGATGCCGGTGCTGACGACTACCTAACTAAGCCATTTCATGTGGAAGAACTGATTGCTCGCTGTAATGCGCTTATTCGTCGCAGTGCTGGTAAAGCAAACCCAGAAATGACAGCAGGCCCTATTAAAATTCATACACGTTCACAACAAGTATGGGTAAACGATAAAGAGCTGAGCTTAACTGCGTATGAGTACAAAGTACTCGAATACTTAATGGTTAACCCACAAAAAGTAATTTCAAAGTCTGAGCTTACAGAGCATATTTACGACCAAGACTTTGACCTTGATTCGAACGTAATTGAAGTGTTTGTACTACGTTTGCGTAAAAAACTCGACCCAGATGGCGTGCTTAACCCAGTGGAAACACTGCGTGGGCGTGGCTACAGGCTTAAAAGCCAGTGGTAACACCGCAAATTTCGTTAAAAATAAGGCAAGGATTTATCCTTGTCTTTGTTTTGTTAGTCGCTCTACCTATTTTGTTTTACTCCATAGGTAAGGCGTATTATGCGTCACTTGTTGATGCCACCGAAAAAAATCTCGAAGCACACCTGTATTCACTTATTTCCGAAGTTGATTTTACCGAGCGTGGCATTATTATGCCCAGCTCTATTTTAACCCCCGAACTCAACAACCTAAACTCAGACACCTACGCCATGATTTACCGTGACGACATGCCTATTTGGCATTCTGAGTCGGCGGTTAACGTTAACTTTGTTCCCCAATATATAGAACCCAAAGCAGGCGCTGCCGATTTCAGACGTGTGGTGTATAACAACACCACCTACTGGCAATTAAGTTTAACGGTAATACTTAATAATATTGACCAATCAGAGCAAGCACGCTTTATTTTATTAAAACGTAACGATGCCCTACTGCGTTTAATGGATGGCTTTAAGCAAACCTTAGTCGATTGGATGTTTATTATGGGGATTGCCATTGCAGGGTTAATGGCCATTGGTTTTATTTGGAGTGCACGACCTCTGCAACGTCTAGATAAAGAAATAAAAGCCATTGAATCAGGCGATATTCAAGAAATTAAAGGCTTATACCCCGTTGAACTGCAAACCATTAAAGCCGACCTAAATTTACTATTAGAGTCGCAGCAACGCCAAAAAGAGCGATACCGCGCCTCTCTTAGCGATTTAGCCCATGCACTTAAAACGCCGTTAGCTGTTTTAAAATCAAGCCCATTAGCTAACGATGCTGATGCACAAGAACAACTAGACAGAATTAATGTGATGATCGAGCACCAATTAAAACGTGCAGCCACAGGTGCTTCCGATACATGGAAAAAGCAAACCCCTATCAAGCCGGTTATCGATTCTATCTTAAGTGCAATGAGTAAAGTATACCGAGATAAAGACATTATATTTAATTGCCAAGTGAGCGATAAAGATTATTTTTTAGGTGATAAAACCGATTTAATGGAGTTATTAGGCAACTTAATAGATAATGCCTGCAAAGCCTGCCGCTCCCAAGTCAGTATTAATGTTTCACAAGCTAGAACGCTCAGTATAAGCATTTGTGATGACGGCCCTGGGATCAAGCCTGATAAACGTGAATCATTGTTACAACGAGGTACGCGCCTTGATACCTACGAAAGCGGACACGGTGTTGGAATGGCTATTGTATCTGACTTAGTTAAGTCGTATCACGGGCTGTTAACTATATCTCAGTCGCAACGTTTAGGCGGTGCAGAATTTATTCTCGAGTTTAATTATCATGAAAAAAAATAACTACATCCTTTGTTTTAGCTTAAGCCTATTATTGTTATGGGCACAGCAAAGTATGGCTGCTGAGCAACAATGTACATTGCAAAGCAACGCCCTGCCAGAGCAAATTAAAGATTACACACAATGTTTAGATGCCAAATTAAATAAAGTGCAACAGCAACAAGACAGTTGGATCCAAAAGCGCACTTTTGAACTGGCCGAATTAGAAAGTGAAACTGGTAATACCATCATTTTATCACTGTTTAAACAAAGTATTAACGCCAAAGATAAGTACATACAAAAAAGCTGCCAGTGGCGTTACATGTTAAAACAACCTAATTCACTGGAAGCTGTAGTAACTTATAAAGAGTGTGAAATAGCAATGATAGAGCAATTCATTCAGCAGCTTAAAATGGGGCTTTAACAAGTTCCTAATTAAACATTATTTGTTGTTTCTTGTTAATTTCGTGGTTAGTTTATTTGTATTTTGGGAAGTGCAGCCTTAAAGGCTGCATTTTTGTAGTTATAGACTTTGTAATGTGATTACTCTGACCACACCGCAAATTCATTTCCATTTGGGTCGCTAAAGTGAAATCGTCTACCACCTGGAAATGAAAATGTAGGCTTAATTATTTTGCCTCCAGCCTCCTCAATTTTATTTTGAGTCGCTTCAAGGGCATTACTGTATAACACAATTAACGGGCTTCCGTTTTTAGTAGAAACAACCAAGTCAGATTTAAAGAAACCACCATCAACACCTTGCCCTGTAAAACTACAATATTCTGAGCCATAATCCTCAAATGACCAGCCAAACACGTCACTAAAAAAGGCCTTAGTAGCTGCAATATTTTGTGCAGGAATCTCAATATAGTTAATTTTATTATTTTGAGTCATTTTAGTTTTTACCCTTATTCTTGTTTATATTATTTGCGACTTGGACTAGTAATATACAAAGGTAGAAGCAATGCTCGATAATCATAAGCAAACTTCAGGTATTTGAATTGCACTACTCAACCTGTGCTTTTTCCCACCATGGTTTGGAAAAATCAACTTTATCCTCTGGAATAACCATTGGGTGTTTTCTCAAATAATACGCCCAGAAAGCTTTTTCATATTTTGGGTTATAAATTTTAAAATTCCCTTGGGCTTTATACTCTTCTAGAAGTTTACGATAGGCACCTACAGGTTCATGAGGGTTTCCTTGTTGGAAAATAACTGTGCCTCCATACGTTTCATAAAGATACTTACTAATTTTGTAAGTTTTAACGACGTCTCTATTTGCTCTAAATGAAGCTTCTTTCATTTCAGAAGTTAATGTCTCAGTTGATGACTCTGAGCTAAATCGATGCATAGCTTGAGTAAAACTTTCTACTTCTTCAGCTGTTGGTTCTAAATTATGTTCATCAGGTAACTTTTGGATAATTCGTTTCCAAATTATTGAAGTTAATTTATCTGCTCGCATTTTATCAAGCACATCATCTTCTGATAAACCAGGATAAGAGCGCTTATATCCTTTTAAAAACCTCAAATCTATTTCTAGATCAGTAATATGTATTGTATTCCCTAATATCTGGGCTACTTTTGCTGAGCTATCCTCTTGAGCAAACGCATTCAAAGAAAACGTGAATAGCAAAGACAACACAATAGCCATCAACCGAAAAGTACTAATATTAATAGGGAGGTAATCGAATACGCCTCATTTAAATTAATATCTCGAAACTTGAATAAATCGGTAAATAATCGATTCCATATATTTCGAAAAATCTCTGCAAAAACTAGCATCATTGCTATTAGCATTCCCAATAAGAATAGTAATTTAAACAATGAAGATTCAAACAACAAATCAACGAAAATGGTGTTCGATTCAGAGTATGGCTCATAATAAAATAATTCGTGTACAGTTATCGCTAGCAGTGCCGCAAATGTTGCTAGTGCATTAAATATTGTTGTTATTTCCTTTTTCATAAACCTTCCTTTGTTTAAGTATGGCTGACAATTTTATAGTCCGTGAAGCGCGTATATCTACACCAGCGCCGCGCTTATTTTTTCTTTATATAGTTTTAACAAATTAGCTAACATATTACTACCATTAAGTTTTTATTATTTTAAAGCATAATTAATTAGCACTCTGTTTCCGCTTGGCTCATTTTCCTGAATATAGAGGCGCACTCAGCTTATTCAATTAGTCCATAAAACGTTTTGACAAAAGTTCACAAAAACCACAAACTACCTACCAGTAGATTGAATTAGCTAAAGTGATTTTAAAATGCATAAACCTGTGGTTATTATTGGTGGTGGCTTAGCGGGCTTATATGCTGCTTACAACCTTAAAAAACGTGATATTCCGTTTTTATTATTAGAGGCCAAAGCCAGTTTAGGTGGCAGAATTGCGTCTCATTATTTACCGACTAGTAACACCATTAGCCACGATTTAGGCCCTACCTGGATATTTCCGCACCAGCCTAATATTCAACAATTAGTTGCTGCTTTAAACATCCCCGTGTTTGAACAATACACCCAAGGCGATGTGTTGTATCAAGCATCGCATACTGCCCCTGCACAGCAAATTGCAGGGGCTGGCGAAATGCAGTTATTTAGAATACAAAACGGTATGAGCAAGCTTATCAATTTGCTTTATCAGCAGCTTGAGCCAAACACCGTTAAATTAGAGCACGCTGTTAGCGAAGTAAAAACGCTCTCCGATGGCTGGCATATAAGCGCTAATTACCAAGGGAGTACGCAACACTATACTTGCGATCAGTTACTATTGGCGTTACCGCCTAGAATGATCAGCCAACATTTAACCCCGCATTTATGGGCTGATAATGGTTTAGCACAGCGTTTAGCGTCGGTGCCTACGTGGATGGCAGGCCAAGCAAAGTTTATTGCCACTTTTGAGCACGCTTTTTGGCGAGATAGAAATTTATCGGGACAGTGTTTTAGCCGTGTAGGCCCATTGGTAGAAGTTCATGATGCGTCAGCCAGTGAGCATTCTTACCCTGCTCTGTTTGGCTTTATTGGCGTGCCTTACTTGCAGCGCAGTAAAGTGACCAGAGAACAATTAACCCAAGCTTGCCTTGATCAGCTCAGCTATTTTTACGGTGAGCAAGCCTATACAGCGAAAAGCTGCATTATAAAGGATTGGGCTGAGGATGAATTTGTTGCCAACAGAGATGACCAAATAGGTGTATCGCAGCATCCTGAATTCAATTTTTCAGGGCTTAGCGAGCAGCTTAAACAGTTAAAAGTGCATTTTGTGGGGAGTGAATTTGCACAGCAAGATGCAGGCTATTTAGAGGGGGCTATAAACGCTGTAGATAGCGCCTTAGCTAATTTAATGATTTAAAAGGCGTGCAATGTAGGCACGCCTTTATAAGGTATCAGTCTTCTGATTTGATAACGGTTTCTTCACCTGTGCCAAGCATAGTAGCTAACCAACGCCCTTCATCACTGGCTTCAAGTGCTATTTTTACAATCATGGTTAACGGCACTGATAGCAGCATACCCACAGAGCCTAATAACCAGCCCCAAAATATTAATGATAAGAACACCACCAAGGTAGAAAGCCCGAGGCCTTTACCCATGTATTTTGGCTCTACAATATTCCCCATAACGGTATTAATAGTTAAATAACCCGCGCCGACGAGCCCTGCCACTAATGGACCTTGCGTAATAAGCGCCAGTAACAGTGCTGGCACAGCCGCAATGATTGAACCAATGTTAGGAATGTAATTAAGCATAAATGCCAATACGCCCCATAGTACAAAATAATCAACATCGAGTATCCACAGGTAAAAACCAGCAATTACACCGGTAGCTAAACTCACTAAGGTTTTAATGGCTAAATAAGAGTTAATAGAGTCTAAAAAACGGTCAATTTGCTTAATTTTGCTGTCGGGATCGTCCAGTGCTAAATGAATTTTTTTGCCAAGTATCGGCCCTTCAAACAGCATAAAAACAACTGTTAGAATAATTAAAAACATATTGGCCATTACGCTACCTAAACCCGTTAGCATATTGGTGGCAACATCAACCATTTTGCCGGGATCAAACATAGACAAAATTTGTTCTTTATTAATTAAAATATTGTATTGTGAGGCTACATCAACCAACCATACAAATTCTTCTTTTAATTGTGCTTTATATTCAGGTAATTGTTTTGAAAAATCGTTAACCGACTGCCCTACTAAACCGCCTAAGCTAACCCCTAAGCCCATAATAATAAGCACCACAAGCACTACCGCTATGCCTTTTGGAATACGGTAACGAGCAAAAAAATTAATGAGTGGGCTACAAATTATGGCTATAAATGCTGCCAAAATAAACGGAATAACAATAGCGCTTGCGGCTTTAATACCCGCCAGCACAATGACCAAAGCGGCAAAAATTATTAAGCTTTTATTTACCCCAGTTAAACTTGCCAATACTCTTATCCTATTACTGTTATTTGGCTTTAGTGTAAGGCAAAAGCTAATAGAATGAAATGTTTAAGGGTGATCATAAAAATTATTGGTACGTATAAGTTTGCAAATCGTTGAGCTGGAGAGTATAAATTTTAAACATCCTGCTTTTTTTATAATTTCGGAGTTGCAATGCATATATTTTTTACTGGCGCCACAGGCTTAATTGGTAGGCACCTTTGCCCTTTCTTGTTGCACCACCACGATGTTACTGTACTGAGCAGAAACCCAACCAAAGCAAAAGTATTGTTAGGGCACCAGGTTAACGCTATTGATAGCCTTGAAGATGTTGATTTTAATACCGTTGACGTGGTTATTAACTTAGCCGGTGAACCTATTGTAAATAAACGTTGGAGTAATAAACAAAAAGCAGTCATTTGCGATAGCCGAATCATTGTTACGCAAGCGATTAGTGATGCTATTAAGCAGTGCCATACCCCGCCACATACTTTTATATCTGGCAGTGCAATTGGTTATTATGGTCGACAAGGCGACAGGCTAGTTGATGAAAACAATACAGAGCCTCATGATGAATTTAGCCACCAACTGTGCAAAGATTGGGAGCAAGCAGCTTTAAAGGCTGAGTCTGACGAAACTCGAGTGTGCTTATTACGTACCGGTATTGTATTGGCTAAAAAAGGCGGCGCGCTTGGTAAAATGTTACCAGCATTTAAGCTTTGCGTAGGTGGCCCAATTGGCAATGGTGAGCAAGGTATGTCGTGGATCCATATAGATGACATGGTTCAACTGATTTTATTTTTAATTCGCAATAAAGAAATATCTGGTGCTATCAACGCTACAGCCCCTGAGCCGGTAAGTAACAAGCAGTTTAGTAAATCATTAGGAAAAGCATTATCTCGCCCTGCGTTTATGCCTATGCCTGCTGGGGTGCTTAATATATTAATGGGTGAAATGGCCGACTTACTTACTACTGGCCAGTATGTGGTACCTAAAAAAGCATTAGACCATAACTATCGTTTTCACTTTACTAAAATTGACGCTGCATTAGAAAGTTTAGTCTAGCTACTGGCCTTAACGGGTTAAGTTTGTAGTAGGGGGTAAAGCTAATACTTTTTACCCCCTTGCTATTTTAGTGTCACTACCTAATACTTATAACTGTATGAACGCCTTCACTTAGCTAAAAGAGCCCCTTAAACATGCTTCATTTACCTACATTAATTAGCCTCTGTTTTATTCTTAACTTGTTTATTGCTGTGTTCTTTTTTTCTGTTTATAGATACAAAAAACAACCTTGCTATTTATTTTTTGCTACCGCCTGTTACTCGTTTATTACCGCAATTGCACTAATTTGTTTAAGAGATTTTATTGAGTTTCCATTATTAACCCATTTTTTTGCTTACGTTTTTATTATTTTAAGCCCATTACTCATTATTTTAGGGTTAATACCACAAAGCCAAGCGCCCGCGATAAAATTAACGCCTTTATACTATGCAAGCGCCATGTGCTGCACGCTTTTACTTGCAGTGTACCTTATTGATGCAGGGCAAATTATTACCAGTATTATTGCTGCTGTATTATTTAGCTACGCTGCGTATTTAATGATTAAAACTCCAAGTGTTGCTGTAGTCCAACAACGCTTACTCGTTGCCTGTTTTGCAATACACAGTGTGGTGATGCTGTTGCAAGTTGTACTCCTTGTTTTGCTCTACTCAAGCCAAATAAGTCAAGTCAGCTTAGCTTTTGGATTACAGCTGTTATTGGTAACGCATTTATTTTTAACTACCGCTACTGCGCTAATTTTACCGTTTATTAAGTTTGCTAATGCTGAGTCTAGGCTAATTAATTTAGCGAATCACGATCCATTAACGCAGCTTTTAAATAGACGAGGTTTTTTTAAGCTATGTAAAAAAATAACTAAAACCGCGCCTCTTAACAGCAGAGTATCGTTGATCATGCTCGATATTGACCTGTTTAAACAAGTGAACGACCAATACGGCCATGAAACTGGCGATGAAGCGATAAAGTGGATTGCACAACATATTAACGAATTGTTTTTTGAGCTTGGAGTTACTGCTCGGATTGGCGGAGAAGAGTTTGCTATTTTTCTTAATCAACAGAACTTAGCGCAAGCTAGGCTGTTAGCTCAAAAGCTTTGTAGTAGCATTAATGAATACCCGTTTTATTTTAATGGTAATAGCATTGCACTGTCTGTAAGTGCTGGGGTAAGTAGCATGTTAGTGCGCGAACTAAATATGCAAGAACTGTTGTTGCAAGCCGATAAACGGCTTTATCTTGCTAAAGAAACAGGCCGAAATAGAGTGGTCACCCACGATGAAAAAAGCTTGTTAGCAAAAGCCCCCTCTGCCATCATTTAATTTAGTCATAAAAAAACGACATCATAGTTGATGCCGCTTTTATACGTTTACCATTTTTATGGTTACTTACTGATCCAAGGCGTTACTTTAACAACCTCGTTAATATCAGCTAATATGGTTGTGTTATCTTCCCAGCTATCGGTTACTTCAAAATAACACACTGACTTTTCGCATGTTATACGCTCATCATCAAATTGCTTTGGAGTTTTAAAGGTAACAACCACGCCTTTTTGTTCAGGCAATAAAAACCACATTAGTTTGCTAACAAAAAAGCCAGATAGGTCTGTTAATAGCTCTTCAAGCTCATTATTAATAACTAATAACGATTGCTTTGATAACGCCAGTCCATCTAGTTCATTAGCTTCTATTTGTAACTTTAACTGACAGTCGTGAACCGGATTTTTTGGCTGAACTACAATCACCGCTTTATCGGTATCTAGCTGTTTATCGAACGGTAATAGCAATTGCGCTTTGTCGGTATAATTAAGCGGGTACTCATTTTTTTCAGTTAAAATAGTACCACTCTTAATACTACATACTTCGTTAGTACCAATATCGCTAATATAAAAGTTTACGCGGGCGTACTGAAAGTCCCCTTTGTTTACCACTTTTAAACGGTCGTAAAAACCGTCGTACGACATTACAAACTCTTTAGCAACCGCACTACTAGAGGCTATTGCAAAAAAGCTGGCTGTAACTAATTTTAATACCATTTTATTCATTAAAGTACGCTCGGTTTTGATTTATCATTGTATTTAATTCTTCAATGTACGCTTCACCACGTTCAGAGTAAGACATTAAACCATACGTTAATTTAGTCGCTAAAATAGGTTTTTGTTGTGCGCGTAAGTCTTCGCGTATAGTACGTAACTCTTTGTAAGCATTGTGGGTATTAATATTTTTAAAATAAGAGCTTACTGCTGCACGTACCGATTTAAATGCAGCCACTTCATGCTCGGCTTCACTATTACGTCTTCTTGGTACCATGCCACAGCCTTTTTTGTAGCACCATTGGCCAAAAAAGTTTAAGCCAATTCGTGCAAAACGCGAAGTACCCCATGCAGACTCATTGGCTGCCTGCATTAAGGCCATTTCTTTAGGAATGATGTCTACGCGGCGCAGTGCTTGGCTTAAAGTAATAGTATCTAAGGTTTCAGATAATCCGTACGACTTAAGTATTTTTTTAATATCACCCGTTTGTTTTTTACTGAGCGGTTCACTGTGCTCTATCATCATGCGTGCAATTTCAAGGTTTGCACGTTGCTGTAAAATCTTTTTGTTTTCGGCTTCTACATGAGGCTTAATAAAGTTAAAAAACGCATGTTTTTTCTCTTTCACATCAGTGAATTCTGAGAACTTTGGCAACTTAACGTTGTGCAATGGTTTTTCTTTTTTCTTCTCTTTTTTAATGTCGTTAGAGCTGGTTTGCTCGTCTGATACTAGTTCATCAGCATCAATAAACGGAAGGGTCAACGCCCAAATAACAACGGCGGCTAACAACAACTGAAAAATAGTTTTTAACATGTATTATCTCAATTTAACTCTAAGTTATGTATGGTGTAGTCACATACATACGAAACATCATTATACCTAAGCCACTTTATAAACGCGAATACTGAACAACCGAATGAAATTCATACACCTATTGCTTACAATTTATAATATACTAAGTGCTAAAGCCGAAGACGAATTGATAGGTTGAGACATGGATAAACAGTGGCAAAATAGAATAATTGAACAATATAAGCACCGCCCTAACGATAACCGCTCTCCTTGGCAAATCGACCGCTCACGAATCATTCATGCTGCTGCATTTAGGCGCCTTCAAGCTAAAACCCAAATAATGGGTATTGGCTTAAACGACTTTTACCGTACACGCCTTACCCATTCATTAGAAGTCTCGCAAATAGGCACCGGCATATTACGCCATTTAAAGGCCCAACATCCAAGCTTTGAACATTTTCCATCTACTGGATTGCTCGAAACCTTATGTTTAGCCCACGATATAGGCCATCCACCGTTTGGGCATGGTGGCGAAATTGCACTTAACTATATGATGCGTGATCATGGTGGTTTTGAGGGTAACGCACAAACACTGCGCATTGTGGCAAAGCTAGAGCCCTATAGTAACGGCTACGGCATGAACTTAACTAGACGCACCTTGTTAGGATTTATTAAGTACCCAGCTTTTATTGATAACCTTTGGCATAACATCCCACAAGAAAACAAACAGCGTGCGTTTATAAAAGCCGATGACTGGCGACCAGCCAAAGGTATTTACAATGACGATGCCGCGATATTTAATTGGATTATTGAGCCTCTTAGCGCAAGTGATAAAGCGTTATTATCTAGCCAAGAACACGCAGATGCTTATCGCGCTAAAACCCTTTATAAATCACTCGACAGTGCCATTATGGAACTGGCTGATGACATTGCTTATGCCGTTCACGACCTTGAAGATGCCATAGCGACGGATGTGCTCAGTTTAGACGATTGGCTAACCCATGCATTGCCGCATTTACAAGCACTTGACTATGACTGGTTAAACACTTTGCTGGAGTCACTCTCCAAGCGGTTATTTTCAAAGTATGAACATGAGCGAAAAGACGCCATAGGCGAACTGGTGAATACCTTTATTATTCATATTCATTTAGATACCCAAAACGATGAATTTGAGTGCCCTATTTTAAAGCACACCGCAAAATTAGATCAGCAATACGAAAATGTGCTACAGATCCTCAAACACTTTGTATTTCAGCGTTTAATACGCGACCCACAAATGCAGCAAATAGAATTTAAAGGGCAAAACCTACTCATAGAATTATTTACTGCGTTTGCCAGCGATCCGCTGCGCTTATTACCCGAAACCACGCAGGCACTGTACCTTGAAGCTGAAAAACACAATCAAGGTATGCGTATTATTTGTGACTATTTAAGCGGTATGAGCGACGAATACGCTTATAAAACCTATCAACGGTTGTTCTCCCCCATACAATAAGTTAGCTAATCTGAACTCAGGTTAGTCAACATAAAAAAGCCGAGTCACTTACGTAACTCGGCTTTTCGTTAGTTTATAAAATCACACTACAGTGATTTAATGCCCATGTTGTAAAGCGTAAAACCGTACATATCGGCATAAAGGTCAATAATTTTACTGGTTGGTGTACCTGCACCATGGCCTGCATTGGTTTCAATACGGATAAGCGTTGGGTTAGTACCTGCTTGATTCGCTTGAAGTTCAGCTGCAAATTTGAATGAATGCGACGGTACAACGCGGTCATCATGATCGCCTGTAGTGATCATAGTCGCCGGATATTCAACCCCTGCTTTTACGTTATGAATTGGCGAGTAACCTTTTAAGTAATCAAACATTTCTTTACTTTGGTCGCTAGTACCGTAATCGTATGCCCAACCAGCGCCAGCTGTAAATGTATGATAACGAAGCATATCCAATACGCCTACCGCAGGTAACGCAACTTGAAACAAGTCAGGTCGCTGAGTCATTACAGCACCCACTAATAACCCACCGTTTGAACCACCACGCAGTGCTAAGCGTTTTTTAGAGGTGTATTTTTTATCTTGTAAGTATTCAGCTGCAGCAATAAAGTCGTCAAATACGTTTTGCTTTTGCAATTGTGTACCTGCTTTATGCCACTCTTTACCGTATTCACCACCACCACGAATATTAGCAACTGCGTATACGCCGCCTTGCTCAAGCCAAGCCGCTGTTGTAGGGCTAAAGCGAGGTGTTAAGCTTATATTAAAGCCACCATAGCCATATAAAATAGTTGGGTTGCTGCCATCTAATTTAATATCACTTTTATAAGTGATAATCATCGGTACTTTAGTGCCATCTTTAGAGGTATAAAATACTTGCTCAGAGGTATAGTTATCGCTATTAAAATCTATCCCTGATTTACGGTATACTTTTGACTCACCGCTTTGCACGTCAAAGCTGTAAGTTGTACCTGGCGTTTTGTAGTTAGTAAACGAGTAATAAAGCGTAGTTTGCTCTTTTTTACCGCCAAAGCCACTCGCCGTACCGACGCCTGGTAAACTAATTTCGCGGATCAATTCGCCTTGTTTGTTGTACTGTTTCACTTTTGAAATAGCATCAACCATGTAGTTGGCAAAAAACGTATTACCGCCAAGGGTTACATTAAGTACGTTTTCAGTTTCTGGGATAAAATCTTGCCAGTTTTCAGGCTGTGGATTGCTTGCATCAACCGTCACTACTTTTTTATTTGGTGCATTTAAGTTAGTAACCAAAAATAGCTTGCTGCCTTCGTTGTCAATTACGCTGGTATCAGAGTCGGTATTACCCACTACAGTCACAAATTCGCTATCTGGCTTGGTTAAATCTTTAATAAATAACTTATTACCAGAGGTTGATACGCTGGCACTAATAAACAAGAAACGACCATCTTTGGTTGCTTTAGCGCCCACATAGCGGTGCTTTTGTTCTGCTGTATCGCCAAATACTAAAGTATCTTCGCCTTGATCTTGGCCTAACTTATGGTAATACACTTTATGTTGATCAGTTTTTGCAGAAAGCTCACTGCCCTCTGGCTTATCGTAGCTTGAATAGTAAAAACCGTCATTTGCTAGCCAGCTAACGCCACTAAATTTAACATCAACTAGTGCTTGTTCTACCTGCTCTTTGGTCTCGGTGTCTATAACAATGATTTTACGCCAATCACTACCACCTTCTGAAATTTGGTACGCTAACAATGAACCATCTTCTGAAAATGATAAACCCGACATTGAAGTGGTGCCATCTTCACTAAAAGTATTAGGATCTAAGAACACTTCAGCTTCACCGCCGTCTTTGCTGCGGTATAAAACGTACTGGTTTTGCAGGCCATCATTTTTATAAAAATAGGTGTAATCACCTTCAGTAAACGGCGCGCTGATTTTTTCGTAGTTCATGAGTTTTTCAAGGCGCTGTTTGAGTGTGTCTCTGTAAGGCACTTGCTCTAAATACGAAAAGGTAAGCTTGTTTTGTGTTTTAACCCATTGAGCCGTTTCATCACTCATATCATCTTCTAACCAGCGATACGGATCAGCCACGGTTTCACCAAAGTAAGTGTCAACCACAGCGCCTTTTTTAGTTTCAGGGTAATCTAGTGAGTTAACTGCTTTCATAGCTGTTTTTACTTTATTTTGAGTGGTGTTTTCTGCAGGTTGTGAACAACCCGCAAGTGCGATTACAACCGCACAGGTCAGTGTTTTTTTAAGCATTGCTTTATCATTATTTTATCTATAGTGAACCTAACCTATTAACTTTTACTGCTTTTGTCTATTGAGATGCGGTAAACGTCATTTATCGCTGTTAACCTACGCTAAATTGCGCTTAAATAAACGAACGACTTTTAAGCACTCGCAGGTTGAGTAATGACAGAAACTAAATCCTTTTCTAGCTTTAAACGCTTTTACCCTTTCTATTTAAAAGAGCATCGGAATAAAACCTGTCGCAGACTGCATTTTATTGGCAGTAGTTTAGTGTTGTTACTAGTCGGCTATGCGCTTATTAGCTCGCAATTCGTATTGTTATGGTTATTACCGGTGATTGGTTATGGCTTTGCATGGGTTGGGCATTTCTTTTTTGAAAAAAACCGCCCCGCCACATTTAAGCACCCGTTTTACAGTTTATTGGGTGATTGGGTCATGTTTAAAGATATGTTGATTGGCAGAATTAAATGGTAAATGGCTACTTACGCCTCGGTATTATAAACACCTCACCTTACTTGCTGTAAATAAATTGTAGATTGAATGTAATTCAATTGACCTCGATTATAAAAATAGTCTAATTTGGCAACAGTAATTTCAATTAGTTCATTATTCTAACAAACACTATATTGAAACCACCTGAAGAGCATCGAATGAGGGAAATTAGTTATGCAAATTACACCGCTATTTACAGCAAAAAAGACCATCACTTTAAGTATCGCCGCTGCACTTGTAGGCTCATGGACGGCTAACGCTGCTGAGCAAGAAACACAAATCCAAGAAAACATTGAACAAATTAGTGTAATTGGCTCTCGCCGACTAGGCCGCACAGTTGAAGATAGCCCTGTTCCTATTGATATTATTAGTAATGATGCCTTAAAAAGTTCGGGGCAAACAGAAACCAATGCACTATTAAGTACGTTATTACCAAGTTTTAATTTCCCCCAACCATCAATTACCGATGGCAGCGATCATGTACGCCCCGCTCAACTGCGTGGCTTAGCCCCTGATCACACCCTAGTGCTCGTAAATGGTAAACGTCGCCACAGTAACGCGCTACTTAATTTAAACGGCTCAACGGGTCGAGGCTCGTCATCGGTTGATTTAAACGCCATACCTGCAAACGCGATTGAACGTATTGAAGTATTACGTGACGGCGCCGCAGCTCAATATGGCTCAGACGCTATTGCCGGGGTGATTAATATCGTCCTTAAAAGCAATAGCAGTGGGGGTAGTTTGGGTGCCGTATATGGTGCAAATATTACCGATATGGACGGTGTCGCGCAGTTACAGTCGGTTTCTGAGGACGCAAATGGTGACTTAGCTTTTACTGAGGGCAGCGACCGCTCGCTTACCGACGGCCAAACCTTAACTCTGCAAGGTAATATGGGGTTTGAATTAGGCGATAACGGCTTTTTGAGTATTTCTAGTGAATATCGCGATCGCAGCTCTACCAACCGCTCTGATTACGACCAACGCGAAAACTACGCTCGTTTACCTGATGGCTCTCTCGACCCACGCGAATTCACATGGGATCGTTACAACCATAACTTTGGTAACGGCACTGTTGAAGACTTTGCGCTGTTTTACAACGCAGGTTATCAGCTAGCTAACGATGCTGAGCTCTATTCTTTTGGCTCATACAGTAAACGTGAAGGCGAAGGCGGTGGTTTTTATCGTCGCGCCCAAGACAGCCGTAACGTTACAGAAATATACCCTGATGGCTTTTTGCCGGTGATCACCTCAGACATTGATGACTTTTCATTGGCTTTAGGTGTGAAAGGCTTTGCTAATGAATGGAACTACGATGCTTCTGCTGTATATGGCCAAGATGCCTTTAACTTTGGTGTTATTAATAGTTTAAACACTTCATATGGGCCAAGTAGCCAAACCAGTTTTGATGCCGGCACGCTAACTTACGATCAGCTGACTATTAATCTTGATTTTAGCCGTGAGATTGATGCTGACTTTTTAGCCAGCGGAATTAACGTGGCAGTGGGCGCTGAGTATCGCCGCGAAGGGTATGAAATTCAAGCAGGTGAAGAAGCCTCTTATGCGCGTGGTAATTTTGGCCCAGGTGGTGCCGTGACCGATCCGGTTAATGGCCCATTCGGCTCTGCAGGTTCACAAGTGTTCCCGGGGTTCACACCTGAATCTGCGGGTGATAACAGCCGCCACAATGTTAGCCTTTACGTTGACTTAGAAGCCTTTATTACAGATAACTGGAATGTTGCCGTAGCCGCCCGTTACGAAGACTACTCTGATTTTGGCGACACGCTTAATGGTAAAATTGCCACTCGCTATACACTTACAGAAGACTTAGCACTGCGTGGCTCTGTATCAACTGGGTTTAGAGCTCCGTCTCTACAACAGCAATACTTTACCTCGGTAGCGACTGTATTTGTGGATGGCGAACCAACACAGACAGGTACCTTTGCGCCAAGCAGCGATGTTGCCGTTGCATTGGGTTCACCGGGTTTAGACGCAGAAGAAGCTACTAACTACGGGGTAGGCTTTACGTGGTCAACCGACTTCAACTTCAGCTTATCTGTTGATTACTACCAAATATTAATTGATGACCGTATTGTGTTATCAAATAACTTATCGGGCGCAGGCGTTGCAAGCTTACTTGAGGGCACCGGCGCTAACCAAGGTCGATTTTTCTTAAACGCGATTGATAGCAAAACCCGTGGCGTTGACGTCGTGGCTTCTTATAATTTAATCACCGACAATTACGGTGATGTAGCGTTTAATTTAGGTTACAACTACGGTAAAAACCAAGTCACCGATATTATTGACCCACCAGCACAATTACAAAGTGTTGGGGTTGAGCAAGATAATTTGTTCTCGGGTAACGAGCTACGTCGTTTTGAAGTGAGCACGCCGCGCAATAAATACAACCTTAGCGCAACATGGACACTTAACGAATGGCGCACCACACTTCGCAGCACTCGCTACGGTGAAACACAAGACCCGTCTGAAAACCCAGAGCGTAACGAAGTGTTAGAACCTAAATGGATCACCGATTTAGATGTTGCCTATGCACTTAATAATAACCTTACTCTGAGCTTAGGCGCTAATAATGTGTTTGATGTATACCCAGATCCAACTCGAGAGCTGGTGAGCGATGTAACCACTTTCTCTCGCTTGTTCTCGTACTCGGGCTTTTCACCATTTGGTTTTAATGGCCGTTATGTATACGGCAAAATTGAAATGAAGTTTTAAGCTGTAGCTTAAACCAAAAAGCCACACTAAATAGTGTGGCTTTTTAATAGCTTAGGGTCTGTTGAACTTTCAAGGTTAAATTTGCAGCAGTCTGTTTGGTATTTAGGCAAGGCAGAGCCTATGTGGTGTGGTTATTCCCCATAAATAGGCGATAACGCAGCATCAATGCCAAACAGGCGCTGCCCGAAGGGTTCTGCCTAGGGACGATTTACTCTTTGTTGCTCGGTTTTTACTTAGCCCACTAGGTTACAAACCTCGCGCCGCGATTAAACCGCCCCTAGTTTGAACAAATTTTAATCCGCAAAGGTCAACAGACCCTAGAACCCGATTAGATTTTAGTTAACCAACCGTGTTTGTCTTCGCTCTTGCCCCATTGAATATCGTTCAATGCTTGACGTAAGCGTGCCGTTGTTGGCCCTGGTTCACCATTACCTACTTTGTATTCTTTATCGTTATGAATAAACGTACCTACTGGAGTCAATACTGCCGCAGTGCCTGAAAGTGCTGCCTCAGTACCTGGTTTTGCTGCACGCTCTAAAAGCTCAGTGACAGTAAAGTTGCGCTCGCTAACCGTCATACCTAAATCTTTAGCTATGGTTAAAATGCTATTACGGGTTACACCGTGTAAAAATGTGCTGTCGAGTGCTTTTGTAATGATTTCATTGCCATCAATTAAAATAAAGTTTGCGGCACCGGTTTCTTGCACATCGCCGCCTGGGCAAAATAAAATTTGGTCGGCTTTATATTTAGTGCGTGCTGCTGAAATTGGGCCAAGTGCGCTGGCATAGTTACCACCGCTTTTGATCATACCCATGTGCGGTGCACAGCGCATACCATCTTCTTCAAGTAAAACACGTAACGCAGTTGCGCCACCTGAAAAATAATCACCCACTGGCGATAATAACGTGTAAAGCAATGAACTCATTGACGGTGCCGCCGCTTTACCAATGGCAGCTTCCGTACCAATGTGGGTTGGGCGAATATACATAGAACCAGGAGGAAGCGGCGTTTCATCGGCGTATTCACGTACAATATCGATGATCATTGTTTTTAGCATCTCGCCATCAACAGCAGGTAAACTCAACAATTTAGAACTTTGCTGCATGCGCGCAATATTAGCGTCCATTCTAAAAATATTAACCGAGCCATCTTCGTGACGAAAGGCTTTTAGCCCTTCAAAACATGTACTTGAATAATGAAGAACGTGCGCACCTGCATGCAACTCAAGCTTATCGCAAGGAACAATTGAGCTTTCGCCCCACTGATTGTCAGAAAACTTAGCTTGAATCATCTGCGGCATAAACACAGTACCAAATGCTGCCATTTTTATTCTCTCTTGTGTGGTCTATTTTTCTCCATTGTATGACAACCAGCTACTATTTAACCATAGCAAAACGAGCTGTTTTTAAATTAATTAGAAGAATTTTTTGCATGTACTGATGATTATTTAATCAATAAAGCACTTACCAACCTTTTAATGCAATAATCAGCTAACATTTTATAGTTAGCTGATTAATTAATGCGAACATTATGATGGCGGCTATTTTATTAGCCTCTATTTAAACGAATAACGCAATATACGCTTTAATACTGAGGTGTATTGCTGAAAAAATCCGCCAGTATTATAAGCAATGCCCTGCTTTTGTAATGCGGCTTGCACTTTAGGCGCAATTTCTTGATAACGGGACGATGGCATATCAGGAAATAAATGATGCTCTATTTGAAAGCTTAAATGCCCAGTTAAAATATGAAACCAACGTGCCCCTTTAATGTTTGACGACCCCAGCGCTTGGCGATAATACCACTGCCCTTGGCTTTCGTTTTTGCAGTCTTGCTCATAAAAGGTATGGGTTTGCTCGGTAAAATGGCCACAAAAAATAATGGTTGAGGTCCATAGGTTACGAATTAAGTTTGCCAGCAAATTACCGCTTAATACCCACAAAAATAATGGCCCCGCCAAAACTGGAAATAACACATAGTCTTTAATTAGTTGGCGCGCCCCTTTACTAAAAAAGCGCTTTTTCAAGGTGCTATGCGCCACAGCACCTTCACGGTTTGGTTTCTTTTTACCTATAAAGACTCGCTCGCCTGCGAGCTCATGATACGACACGCCCCACTGAAACAGCACGCTTAAATTTAAATAGGTAATAAACTGCCATGTATTTTTTAGTCGCCATTTAAAATCATTGCTCAATCTTAATAAGCCATAACCAAAGTCACGATCTTTTCCGATAATGTTAGTGTAAGTATGGTGTTCAAAGTTATGAACGCGGTTCCAGCTTTGGCCGTCGCAGGCTATATCCCACTCGTAAGTTTTAGAGTTAAGCTGTTTGTCGTTCATCCAATCGTATTGACCATGCATTACATTGTGGCCAATTTCCATGTTGTCGAGAATTTTAGCCAAACCAAGTAATAAAACACCCGCTACCCACAATAATGGCTGTACAAAACCAAGCATCAATAAAATCCGTCCGCCTATTTCGCAAAACCGCTGCTTACGCACAATAGAACGAATATAGTTTGCATCCTTTTGCCCAACTGTAGCTAATGTCGACATTTTAATTTCATCTAAATCATCGGCTAACTGTTGATAATTTATAGTTGTCATAGCTGTAACTCCAAATCGCTAACGGCTTGGCTCACACACAGTTGAATTAACTGCTCGCCAGTATCTGATAATTGATTAGTTTTTAAATTACGCACCACTCCCGACTTTTTAATGCACTGGCATTGATGGCAAATACCAATGCCGCAACCACGCTGCACAGGGAGTTTTTTTGCTTCAAACTGGTTTAATAGCACCTCATTACTAGTCACTACATGCGTGTCTTTATTTATTATTACTGAAAAATGATTGTCGTCAGTCAATTTAGGCATGGATAGAGCAAACGATTCTTGGTAATAGGTTAAATTAAGTAGACGAGTAAAATCTGCAACTTCTTGCATAAAGCCAGCAGGACCACAGCAATATATATCAGGATTATCGTCCGTATTTATATGAGTAGTTAAATATGGGCTTCGATCCCGTGTAAGCAGTACGTAAGAAAAATGATTATATTGCTGTGTCAGCATTTTTAACTCATTAGTGCATTGATGCTCACCTGCTTTTGCAAAGTAAATTAATTTTATCTGATGCTCAGTATTACTTAGCTGCTGATCAAGCATTGCAAGCATAGGCGTGATTCCCGAACCACCAGCAATAAACGTGCTGGGTTTGTGCCAGCTTTTAAATACAAAGTCGCCACTTGGTAAAGAAATATTACACCATGGCTGCACCGCTAATGCATTTTGCAATTGGCTTGTAAAATGACCTTGCTGATCTGTTTTTACTAATAAACGAAGTAAACCTGTCGCCTTAAATTGTGCGGGGCTGCATGCCAAAGTAAACACTCGAGTAAGCAAACGTCCATTAGCTTCCACCGTTAAGCTAATGTGTTGACCAGCAATATATATAGGCCACTTTTTACTTGGTTTAAGTGAAATACTTAAAAATCGCCCGCTTAGTGCTTGAACATCAACAACCTTGGTTCGAAAAAGGTCAGCGCGCCACGCAGGTTTAAACTTTTGCATTATTGGCTCAATATAAGCTGCAAAGCTTTGATGGTGTAAAAACCATTTTGAAAATTGATCTAATACCGGAGTTAACATGGTTATAAATTCTCTATTTAAATCGACTACCCATTAGTTTCTGCTGGGTTTTATATTTGAGCATACACGTGTAAGCCCAAACTTCAGCGCACAAGTGTACGCTCGAATTTTTAAATTTCAACCCCATTAGAGTAATTATTCAATTTTTCTAGAGCGGTATTTAAAGGTTAACAACGCTTAAGTACCCAATGGAGAACGATTAAATTGCGTGCACTTGTACTTATCCCAAATACTTAACACCATGATAAATAGCGTGCTAAGGTAGTTAAAATTTAGTTAATTTTGGAAGCCATTATGAACAAAGTAACAACGCGTAAAAAATTTTCTACACTTGCCAAAATCAGTTGTGCATTTGCACTTTCGGGGCTCACCAGCCTCAGTACTTATGCAGTTGATTTTAAAGAACTGGATAAATTAGCGCTTAATGTAAAACCGGTAACTATTGCCCAAGGAATTTCAATTCCGTGGGCTATTGAGGCTCTGCCAAACGGTGACTTATTAATAACCGAGCGCAGCGGCATCCTTTATTTACTTCGTAATAACTCCACCAGCTTAACTAAAATCACAGGGCTACCAAAAATAGATGCCAACGGCCAAGGCGGGCTTCTTGATTTAGAGCTACACCCTGATTTTGCTAATAATCAATGGCTATATATTACTTATTCAAGCAGTGAAGGCGATGGCGCAGGTAGTAACACCGCACTTATGCGTGCAAAGCTAAAAAACGATCACAGCCAACTACTTGAGTCACAACAATTATACAAAGGTGAGCATAACTCTAAAAAAGGTCAGCATTACGGCAGCCGTATTGTGTTTGATAACCAAAACTATGTGTATTTTTCGATTGGCGATCGCGGCTCGCGAGATATTAACCCACAAGATTTAGGCCGTGATGGCGGTAAAATTTATCGTTTACACGACGATGGTAAAATTCCATCCGACAACCCCTTCGTAAACCAAAAAGGTGCAAAACCAGCGGTTTGGTCTTATGGGCATCGTAACCCACAAGGTATGTGGTTCGATGGTGACAATAGTGTATTTTGGGCACACGAACACGGCCCCCGTGGTGGCGATGAGCTTAATATGATTAAACCTAAAACTAACTACGGCTGGCCCGTGGTGAGTTACGGTATTAACTACAGCGGCACCTCGTTTACCGATTTAACAGAAAAACCGGGCATGCAAGCGCCCATATTACAGTGGACACCGTCTATCGCTCCTTCAGACATGTTGCTAGTAAAAGGTGATAAATACCCTGAACTTAAAGGTAAATTTTTACTCGCTTCAATGAAATACGCCTTTGTTAGCGTATTAGAAATAGCAGGTGGCAAGGCCGTTAAACAAAGTAAATTACTTGAAGGTATTGGCCGTATTCGCAGCCTAGCCCAAGGTGATGATGGTACTATTTACCTTGGATTAGATGGCCAAGGCATTGTGCGACTAGATCCTAAGTAGTCATTTAATACATCTAATTACAGTAACAGCAAACTTTTTGCAGCTTAACTGCGTACTGTTACTGTAATTAGCTAATAAACAACGAGGGTGTTGATGTTTTCATTTTTAAAGCCAGATCCAATCAAAAAATTGCGTAAAGAGTACGATGCAAAATTAGAGCAAGGCATGCAAGCACAAAGAAAAGGCGATATTAAAAGCTATGCGATGTTAACTGACGAGGCTGAAAAAATCTGGAATGAAATAGAAGCACTCGAAGCCAAAAAAGCCAAGTAAACATATAGCCTACCAATTCAAACCAATCCCGCGTTAAAAACGCGGGGTTTTAATACTTACAAACATCCTTTTTTAAATTCACTTAAGCCCAACCAGATAATTCCCTAGCTTAACCTCTATCGTAACCAGCTTTTAATTGAGCACAGCTCATTATACTCATAGCATTATTGCCTTCTCTTACTTATGCTCATAACCCACCTAAAAACTCGCATAAACAATTATTTACATTAACGTTAATTAGTGGAATTATTAATCTACTCCAAAAGAGTTGATGCATTGTTTGAAGTAGCAGAATATTAAAGCGCTGATGATTTTGTGAGTGCGAGGAAAGCATTTTTAGTAAAGTGTGTAATTAAGCCATAAAGCATCAAAAATTTACTGGAAAAAATGCAATATAATGAAAAAATTATAATTAAATCAAGGAATACAGATGTACACAGGTAGTTGTTTATGCGGCTCAATCAACTTTTCAATTAATGGTAAAGTTACTGATATTATTCATTGTCATTGTTCGCTTTGTCGTAAGGCCAGTGGCAGTGCTTTTGCTACTAATGGATTTATTAATGCCAGCGATCTGACATTAACTGACTACAACGGCACACTTACTTTTTACCAAAGTAGTGAAGGTAAACGTAAGTACTTTTGTAAAACCTGCGGCGCTCCAATTTATAGTGCTAACGCTCAATCTCCTCAAAGATATCGCCTTCGATTAGGCGCGTTAACCTGCGATATAACAGAGCGACCAATATCGCATAATTTCATCACCTCAAAAGCTAATTGGGAAGACTTAGATGCTCAGCTTCCTCGTTATGAGGGACATGAGCCAGGGCGAGAGTAAATCCATATAAATTTATCTATTTTTTGAAGTGGGAGTTTGAATGAAACTGAATCAAGTAACTTTGCCAGTCAAAGATATGAATGAAGCGGTGAGTTTTTATCGCACACTTGGCTTTACCCAAATTGTTGATACACCTCATTATGCACGTTTTAGTTGCCCTGAAGGTGACTCTACATTTTCATTGTCTTTAGAAAGTGAATTTTTTGAAAATCATTCTGTAATTTATTTTGAGAACGATAACCTTGAGCAATTGTGCCAGCAGTTAATCAAAAAAGGGATCGTATTCGAACAGCAACCCACAGAGCAAAGGTATCTATGGAAAGAAGCGGTTTTAAAAGACCCTTCAGGAAATAAAATTAAACTCTATAAAGCTGGAGAAAATCGATTAAACCCACCTTGGAAGGTACAAAAACAGCCATAAAGCTAAGCACGAACCAGCATTGCGCTAAACAGCTAAATGCTGGCGTTTAAGTACTGTACTTAGTTATTTATATTCCACCTTAGCGGTTAAGCGATTAAATAATCCTGGGAAAAACCGTTTTATAAACGGTGCCCAACCACTTAACCCTTGGCCTATTACAACTTCGTCTTTTTTATTGTAGATTGCGGTGAGCATTTTTGATGCGGCTACATTTACGTTCATACCATTTTCTATTGAAGGCTCAGATTTGTTTTGCGCTTCCCCTTGCTCGTTTAATGAGTTATGGGCAATCGCCGTTTTAATTGAGCCAGGGCAAATAGTTAAACAATGTATGTTGTGCTGCGCCACTTCGGCGCGTAAGCAATCCATAAAGCCTACCACAGCGTATTTACTGCCTGAGTATCCGGTTCTAAACTTTGAGCCTACTTTGCCTGCCACGCTACTAATAGCCACTACTGAACCGCTTTTACGTGCCACCATTGAAGGTAGTACCGCTTTAGTGAGTGCAATTAAGCCAAAGTAATTTACTTCCATAAGTTGCCGGTACACTTTAAAGTCGTTTTCTAAAAATAAGCTACGTTGTGATACACCGCCGTTATTAATTAAAATATCAATGGGGCCTAAGCTATCTATTTGCGCCGATACATCCTGCAGTAGGGTTTCGGGCTTTGATAAATCAAGCGGGATAACGCGGTGCCCCTCGCCTTTTAACTCGCCTTTTACTTGGTTGAGTTTATCGATATTTCGCGCTGATAAAATAACCTTTGCACCTTGCTCTGCAAATTGTTTTGCAAGTTCTTCACCAATACCTGATGATGCGCCGGTGATCCACACTATTTTATTATTATAATCCATGGTTTACCTTATATTCTTTGACTGGTTATGCTTTAGTTGGACCCGCTATTTCATTCACTTGCTGTTCTAAGTTTTTGTAAAAGCCCATTAAAAATAGTAGCTCAACAGTGACATACAAAGGGCCAATAATTAAGCCTACTAAATCATCAACAAAAGCGGGCTTTTTACCTTCAAAATAATGACCAATAAACTGTAATATCCAGCCAAACACGAACACCCCAACTCCAATTACCAACCAAGGTATTAATGCCATTGCGGCAATTGGCTGGGCAGCTACCAGTAATAAAGTGAAAATAATTCCCATGATTAAACCAAGCGAAAAGCTCAACATAAAATAGTAAACCACAGAGGCTAATACAAAAATTTGCGCGCCATCAATGCTAAAATTAGCAATAGGAATTTCAATTCGGGCGAGTAAGCATAAAGCGGCAAACACAATGAGTGGAATACCAAAAAAATGGGTTAATACATTTCGTTTAGAGCGATGGTACAAACCATACTGGCCGAGCTGTTGTTCAAGGGTTTTCATGACGGCGTTCCTATTGTTATTTTTATAAGCAAAGTTCACCTTATAAAAAATGACACATAATAACAACTGATAACGATAGTTAATCTCTAAAAATGGTGAGCAGCACCTTATGCGTTATAGCTATAAATTAGGTAAGGTCATCGTTAATAATTAACATGATCTGCACCAGGAGCTTTACATGCTTTAAAAAACACGCGCCGTTGGCCTATTACTCGCTTTAGCTGAGATAATTAATGGCAATATTAGAGTAAGGGTTTTACATCGATTTTACGCTCTAGAACGCGCAAAAACACTCAGCTTACTTTTGGGCACTGCGATTATTTATGCCATTACTTGGCTAACCTTGCCATGGGTTAACCCTATTTCGTACTTAGATTGTTTAAATGTGGGTTTTGTTTGGCTAACAATAATGCTTAGTTTAGATATTGTTGTGGGCAGATATTTATTTAAGTATAAGTGGCAGAAAATACTTGATGATTTTAACCTTTTTAGAGGTAACTTACTGAGTGTGGGCATGCTATTACTTTTTATAAGCCCCTGCTTGGTTTTTTGGTTACAGATGAAAGTTATGGTTTAGAGCACTCCTCTAATAGCGAAGCGTCTCTTCGCCCTCTTTGTGCATAATTGACTAAACCCTATTTGAACACAGAGAAGCGAATGAGGAGTAAATGAGAAGCCATAAAAAGTTATCGTGTAGTACACTCCTCTAAAAGCGCAGCGCCTCTTTGCCCTCTTTGTGCATAATTCATTAAACCCTATTTGAACACAGAGAAGCGAATGAGGAGTAAATGAGAAGCCACAAAAAGTTATGGTCTAGTACACTCCTCTAAAAGCGCAGCGCCTCTTTGCCCTCTTTGTGCATAATTCACTAAACCCTATTTGAACACAGAGAAGCGAATAAGGAGTAAATGAGAAGCCACAAAAAGTTATGGTGTAGTTCACTTCTCTAAAAGCGTAGCGTCTGTTTGCCCTCTTTGTGCGTTAATCACTTAAAACCTGCTTAAAGACAGGAGTCAATAACCTTTCAACATGCCGTTATCTAAGCTAATGCGGTTACTAGCTTGCCTTTTTCATGTGTTGGTTGCATTGCCATTCGCTCCGTGCCTTTTTCGAATTCTTGCTCTAACATTTTTTGTAATTCAGCAATCTGCTCTTTTATGGCATCTACATCAACCCCTTCCTCTCCTAGTTCTTCTGCCAAGGCTTCTATTGCTGCTTTTAACTCAGCTATAGTTTCTTTATCGACACCTAAACGTTGATAAATTAATGCCTCTTGGGCATTTTCTAAAAAGCTTTTGTCTTCTGGTTTAGCGATAAAATTAGGGGTTGCTTGGTTTTCAGCGGTACTGGTTGTTGCCGCAGCGGCAGATGTTGGCAGAGCGTCACTCGATTTTGCCACTTTGTTAACAGGAGTATTATAACTACTATATTGATTTTTAAAGGTTATTGAAGTCATTGGCTCAAATCCATTTTTGCTTTAATCGTTATAATCTTTAACTGAAATAACTTAAGCAACTTTGATACCAGTTAATATTTGATTGTCTCTAAGGCTTATTTTTATTTCAAATTAAGCCCTCTTAACTCATTTCGCACCCACTTCTCATCTAAATACAGCTCTAAGTGTTGCTCAGCAAACTTTAAAAAGCTGCGAGCAGCGTGTGATATATGTCGGTCTGTACGCACCACAAAATACCAATGACTGGCTAAAGTAGTGTCGGTAACATTAAGCACTTTAAAACTATTATCACCTTTAGGCAGCACATGCTGAGAAAGCACCGCAATCCCCATACCTGAAGCTACCGCCACTCTAATGGCTTCATTACTGGCCATTTGCACACTGTCACTTAATACCAACCCTCTACTTTGCAGCTCGCTTTCAAATAACATGCGAGTGGCGGAGCCTGTTTCACGCAATAAAAAACGATACGGAACTAAATCAGCCAGTTTAAGTGCGGTTTTATCGGCTAACGGGTGATTTTGCGGCACTATAAACACTAAAGGGTTATGTAGAAATCTAGCAGCCTGGGCATGCTCTAAAGATGGCGGGTGACTAAATACATAAATATCGTCTTCTCCGCGTTCAAAGCGTGCTAAAACGGCTGAACGATTACCTATTTCAAGTGGTAGCTCTACATGCGGATGTTCATTACTGTATGGGCCTAACAATTTAGGTAAAATATATTGGGCAGTATTAACCATAGCAATTTTACATCGTCCACGTTCACCCCCTTTTAGCTCCGCTAAGTAATCTTGGTAATCTTCAAAATGACCAAAAACCTGTTGGCAAGTCCTAAATAAGGCCATACCAGCTTCGGTTATTTGCAACTTTTGTTGCTGCATAATTATTAACGGTTCACCTACCGCTTCTTGTAAGCGTTTAATTTGTAAAGAAACCGTAGGCTGAGTCAAATGAAGTCCACGAGCGGTTTCGCTTATAGAGCCGGTTTTTACTACACTCATAAATACTTCAAGTAGTCGGAAGGAAAGTTGCCTTATATTCATACGCACCCCATAGGTTTTTATCTATAGGATGTTATCATTCATTTTATTATTTACTATATAAAGATTTGCCTATAATAGCGCCGCTTAACAAATCAAATTAGTAATAAAGAGGAGAACAGCGTGCCTGATATTGTAGTAATGTTTTTTATTTTAGGATTAGCAGCGGGTATCCTTCGCTCTGATTTAGCTATTCCCAAAGCGACGTATGACACTCTCAGCTTACTACTCATGCTTACCATAGGTCTAAAAGGTGGCATGGTTCTGCATGGCAATTTAAGTTGGCAATTACTCCCAGAAATGGCCACGGTTATGTTACTTGGTGGGCTTATTCCACTCACTTTATACCCTATTTTAAAACACGTTGTTAAGCTAAGCGTAGCGAATAGCGCCAGCATTGCTGCCCACTATGGTTCGGTTAGTGCTGGTACATTTGCGGTAGCATTAGCGTATGCCGAATCGGCTAAATTAGAAGTGGGCGCAGAAGTTACCTTGTACCTAGTTATGCTTGAATTACCCGCCATTATTGTAGGTTTACTGTTGTATCGTAAGCTCGACAAAGCGCACAGCGAAAACAACAACTTATCGTTAAAAGCACTGTGGCACGAAACGCTTACCAATAAGAGTGTGATTTTGCTCGTTGGCGGTGTAATTATCGGTATGATGTATGGCACCCAACAGGGTAGCCAGGTTACGAGTTTGCTTACCAGTAGCTTTAAAGTAGTGCTGGCGCTATTTTTACTCGAAATGGGCTTGGTTGCTGCACAAACGCTTCGCCCTTTTCCTTGGCAGCAATGGAAACTGGCTGCCTTCGCCATTATTACGCCGTTATTTTTAGGCACCATTGGCGTTATGGTTGGCACCTTGCTAAATTTAGAATTAGGTTCAGTGGTTATTCTGGGGAGCTTAGTGGCGAGTGCTTCTTACATTGCCGCACCTGCTGCTATAAAAGCCGCTATTCCCAAAGCGGACATTGGTCTTGCCATGCTTAGCTCGTTAGGTGTCACCTTTCCATTTAATGTTATTGTTGGGATTGGTTTGTATCATCAACTTGCCGTTGCCATAAGTTGAATATAACGCATTAAAAAAGCCCAAAGTGGGCTTTTTTAATGCGTATGAGCCCTATAATTTGACACTCTGACGCTTACTTGAGCAACAGTATCAAGCAGTTTTTGTAACACCTTTAAAGACCGCTTTATTTTTTAACTCAAATACTTCGATTTTATGCTCATTTATAAGTTCATCAACAAAGCAGCTGGGGTTGTTATCATCAGTTATTATGTAGACCTTATGTTTAGCGCGAGTAAGCGCTACATAAAATAAGCGACGCTCTTCACTATGTGCGAAATTATCTTTTGCGGGTAATAATACCTCTAAAATTTGAGGCATTGGCTTAGTGCTCGGGAATCCAAACGCTCCGCCATTCATTGCTAATATAATGACATAATCGGCTTCTTTGCCTTTTGAGCCATGAAACGTATCACACTCAATATGCAATGCTGAAAACTCTTGCTGTAAAGCACTTATAT
The DNA here is from genome assembly GCF_030407535.1 of Pseudoalteromonas sp. APC 3224. Lineage (GTDB taxonomy): Bacteria > Pseudomonadota > Gammaproteobacteria > Enterobacterales > Alteromonadaceae > Pseudoalteromonas. The sequence goes on from NZ_JASDDF010000002.1 coordinate 182,170, forward strand.
CGGCTTGTGAAGGTAACTGAAATCGAAACCGTGCAAGTAAATACACAGTAACAGGCTTGCCTGAATGACCCTTAATCCCCTGTAGTAAATACTTAATTGCGCCATTATTTAGCTCCGCTATTTTGGTGTTTTTAGCTGAGCCACTTTTCAATGTTTTTAGCACGCTAACGGCGGGCTTAGTTACCTTTGCAACTGAGTGAATGTCTTTAGCTAACTGCGCTGGGTTTTTCATAATAAAACCTGCGGCAACCTCGCCAATTTTATTATTAAAGCGAAAGGTCCTATCTAATAGAGTTTGTGTTGTAAAACCAAAATGTGCGGCAAACTCGGTAGTAAGTCGCATATCTGCACCACTAAAACGGTAAATAGCTTGCCAATCGTCCCCTACTGCAAACAGTGAACTATTAGACTTACTATCGCGCAGTGCTTTTACAAGTGTAGCTCGCAGCGGTGATATATCTTGAAATTCATCTACCATGATATAACGCCAAGGCGATGTAAACTTTTTAGTGTTTACATAATCGAGGGCTTTAATAATCATATCGTCGAAGTCTATTTCGCCCTGCGTGCGTAAATAATGGTTATAGTTGGCTAACAACGGCTTTAATAATTTCCAGGCTTGCTGTATCTGTTTTGAATCGCTCTCAAGTGTTATATTTGCGGTTTTATACACGCTGATTAATTGGCTAAACACAGTCGCTAATTTAGTTAAATGACCGCTAGTTTTTATTTCTTTTAAAAGCGCAATATGATTAGGCTTTGCAGCACTAAATTTAAATTCGCCTTTAACGTCATTAAGAGTGTTATTTATATAATTTACCAGTGCTTTAGCATATTGTGGTTTAGCATTGGCAAGCGATTCAAAACATCCTTCAACCCATTTTATTTTAGCTTTTTCGTTTTCAGCAAGTTTAGATATTTTAGGTCGCTTGCCCTCAACCTCGCTAATAATAGTCAAGCCGACGCTGTGAAACGTGGCCGCTTTAATGGACTCAGTGCCCAGCTTTTGTTTAATTCGTTCATCCATTTCGCAAGCAGCTTGCTTACCATAGGCGAGTAATAAAATATCGTTGTAATTAGCTTGTTCACTGTTAACCAAGTAGCCCGCTCTGGCCACCAACACACTGGTTTTTCCTGTTCCTGCCCCTGCTAGCACTAAGTTATTGTCGTCATCTATTATACAAGCTCGGCGTTGTTGCTCTGTGAGTGGATTTGCTTCAACACAATTAAAAAAATCGTTATAGCGCTCTAATTGAGACTGGGTATATTTATGCTGAAAAAAACGAGTGAGTGCATCACTCCACTGGCTGTATTGTTCAAGCAATTTTATTTGTGTGCTTACTGGTGTTAAAACATCGCTGCTTTTTATCCAAGGTAGCCAACGTTTACATTGCTCATCTACCTGTTTTTTTATATCAGTCACATATGATTGGCGCAAAAACTGAGTGTGAGCAAAGTGGTTTATTTTACTTAACATCTCGTTGAGCACTGCAATATTGCTTTTAACCCATAGCATATCGGTATGCGCTTTAAATGCCCTATTGCTGCCATAGGCTCTCATCCAAATACGATAATGCTTAGAGTCTGTATTAAAGCGCAGTGTTTGCCCAAGCACACCATACTCATAGCTAATGGGCGACGTTAAATCACACCAACTCAATGAGGTTATTTGTGTTTTATTGCTGATCACTAAACCTTGTTGGTTTATATCGACAAAGCGATGCGGGGTAAAGATACGGCCAAATATACTAGGCTGAATTGAATTCATTAACAGCAGAATTCCTTTATAAAAATGAACCAATTAGCCGTATTTTAAGCGAATATGCCGTACAAGGATAATAAAACCAATAAAAAATAACAGTAATGTTATACGGACTTGCAGCGTATAAAAAACACCCAATTAATTTACCCAACTGCTTGGCATAAGTCCCACTATATGACTAACATTTACTCTAGATACAGTAAGATAACAAGGATTGAAACATGCGAATAAATTCAATTAGAACTAAAGTCATTTTACCAATCGCTTTTTTAGCACTGATCCTTGCAGGCTTGCTAGTTGCCATAGCTTCGATTACTTACATACAAGACAACGCTATGAAAAGGCAAACAGAAACCTTTTTTGAAGCTGTTACTGTTATTCTCAATGCCGACAGAGACATATATCAAGCACGTATTGCACTCGAAAATTTACTCAGCGCAACTGGCGATAGTGAGACGAATAAAACAGAGTTTTTAGAAAACGCAGAGCAAGTAAAGGATCGCTTTAACAAATACTTAATCTATTTAAAAGATGAAGAAGCGTTACTCGCAAAGCATGATTCATTTTCCAGCTTTATGCCTTTGTATAATGAATGGGTCAATCATAGTAAAACACTCATTAATACCAATCACTCGCAAGGTAAAATGCAAAGTGATTTAAATAAATCTGAACCTGAATTTATAAAAATACGCGAAATGATGGATCAGGCAGGCGAAGAGCTTCGCGCTTATACTAATGAACAACAGCAAGATAAAGTGGGGGCTGAGCGTTTAGGGCGTTATGTAGAAGCCATTTCAGAGGTACTAAATGCCGATAGAGATATATACCAAGCCCGGCTTGCAAAACAAAAAATAGTAAACCAGCATGGTGATTTAGAACAAAATCAAAAATTATTTGAAGAAAACGCAGCCCAAGTTATACGTCGCCTTAATAGTTATCGTAGCTATTTAATTGACGAGCCTCAGCTAACACAAAAATATGCCAACTTCGATCAGCTTTATCAGCAATGGTATGAGCAAAGTAAAACCTTGATTTACTCAACTCCTGCAAAGCAAGTCGCTTTAATTGATAATAATTTAGCAAAAGCTGATAAAAGCTTTAACGAATTAAGAAATATACTTGATGTTGCGGGCGAAGAGGCACGCACACATGCCAGAGCGGTAAAACAAGACGTACAACATAGCATTCAACTTTTTGAAAAAATTGTTTTTATTGTGATTATTATTGCCTTTATTGTCGCTTTAGGTGTGGGCTATTACATTCCGAAAAAGCTAACCGATAATATCAATAATATTACCCTTCGTATTAAAGAAATAGCCGCTGGCGATGGCGATTTAACCCAGCGTATTAACACTACATCACACGACGAATTAGCTGATTTAAGCAATGAATTTGATAACTTCTTGAGCCATTTACAAACAATAATAAAAAATATTCAGCAGCAATCAAGCCAACTTGGTGCAGTAACGGGTGATTTAAATGATGTATCTGATACCGCGATGGAAGTAACCCAAAAACTTGCTAATGCCTCTGAGTCAATAGTTAGTGCGGGCCATGAGATGGACATGGCCAATCAACAAATGGCAGATCTTGCAAAAAATACTGCGCAGGAAGCCGATATATCTAGCGAGCAGGTTAAGCAAGGTGTTCAAGCTATTGATGTGTCAGGCAAAGCGATTGAAGATTTAGCTAACGATATTGAGTCAGCATTAGCGAATTCGGTTGAACTAGAAAGTAGCTCTACAGATATAACCTCTGTTCTTGAAGTGATACGTAATATTGCAGAGCAAACAAACTTATTAGCTTTAAATGCAGCGATTGAAGCCGCTAGAGCCGGCGAGCAAGGCCGTGGATTTGCTGTAGTAGCTGATGAGGTAAGAACGCTTGCCACACGAACTCAACAAAGCACAGACGAAATTGATACCATGATCCAACGCTTAAATGACAACGTTAAAGCGTCGTCTGATTCGATTAAAAATAGCCAAACTAATGCCAATACCACTTTAACCAACTTTGACTCAGTAATTACCATTTTTAATAGCCTGACTCACGCATTTGAAAAAGTACAGCAAATGTCGACTGAAACCGCACAAGCTACACAAGAGCAGTCACATGTGGCTAACGAAATAAATCGAAATTTAGTGTCATTAAAAGAGCAATCTGCACAAATGAAACAAATTTCCACGCAAACCACGCAACAATCTAAAAATGTATCGGCCTTATATGAGCAAATGAAATCGCAAGTGGAAAGCTTTAAAGTATGAGCAAGTAACAATTATAAAGTTAAGCGCACGTAAATTGCGCTTAACTTTTGCTATCGATAATAATCAATTCACACTCAGTGTTTGCTGTTAAGGTGATGGTTTTAGTCTGTGTAACTTCTGCGCCGTCACCCTTATTCATGCTAACTGAGGCTGACTCATCATTAATACTAAACTCCCCTGCCGATGCCAATACGTAGGCTTGATGATCAATCGGCTGTGTTATTGACGTGCCTTTTGCCAGCTTACCACCGTAAATACGCGCCTGCTGATTAATAAAAAGTGCACTATCGGCATCTTTTGGATAACCCGAAACCAGTAAGCTAAGGGTGCTTGTGGCTTGTGTAGGAAACTTCTTGCTTTCCCAGCGCGGCTCAACATTATGTTGATTACTCTGAATCCAAATTTGATAAAACGTTAGTGGTTCATCTGTTAGGTTATATTCTGAGTGGGTAATGCCGGTGCCTGCACTCATTACCTGCACCTCACCTTGCTCGGTGATCCCCTTGTTGCCCATACTATCTTGGTGAGTAATGGCACCACTGCGGATAAAACTAATAATTTCCATATTTCTATGCGGGTGCGCACCAAACCCCATACCTGGGGCTACCCAGTCATCATTAACTACACGCAAAGTGCCAAACCCCATACGCGCAGGATTATAGTAATTCGCAAAACTAAAGTGGTGCTTTGACTTAAGCCAACCATGATCAGCATGGCCTAAGCTATTTTTTGGGTAATGGGTAAGCATATTTTTTCCTATACGTTATCTCTGCGTCATTTAGTATTGACGGTCTCGATCATGGGCTGCGTCAAAGGTGTGTTTAGCACCTAAAGGCACAATTTGCGTTGGGTTAATGGTTACGTGACTTACGTAGTAATGCACCTTTGTGTATTCTAAATCGACCGTTTCCTTTATCCCAGGTACTTGGTAAAGCTCATTAATGTAGTTACTAAGATGATGAAACTCAGTTAACTTTTCTCGATTACACTTAAAGTGCCCGTGATACACAGCATCAAAGCGGATAAGTGTGGTAAATAATCGCCAATCGGCTTCAGTGAGTGTATCGCCCACTAAGTAACGCTGTTTTGCTAATCGAGCTTCTAACCAATCTAAGCTATCAAACAAGGCTGTGTAAGCTTCGTTGTAAGCTTCTTGAGTTGTAGCAAAACCGGCTTTATACACCCCATTATTAATGGTGTTATAGACACGGTTATTCACTGTTTCTATTTCTTCACGTAGCGCATCTGGATAATAATCGTCGTTGTTACCAGTAAGCTCATTAAACGCACTATTAAACATGCGAATTATTTCTATTGATTCGTTGTTTACAATAGTCTGCGTTTTTTTATCCCATAAAATAGGTACGGTAACACGCCCTTCATAGCTAGGGTCGGCTTTTAAATACAATTGATAAGCGTAATCTAAGTTATAAAGTGGATCGCCCTGCTCGCCAAATTCCCAACCGTTTTCCATCATGGGTGCTTCAACAATACTCATAGAAATAATGTCTTCGAGCTGCTTTAATTTACGAAATATAATGGTGCGGTGCGCCCAAGGGCAAGCCAAGGATACATATAAATGATAGCGACCTGCTTCTGGTTTAAATTTACTGTTTTGCGCTGATGAAATCGTATCTCTAAACCGGCTATCTTGGCGTACAAATTTACCGTCGCTTTTTTCGGTGTCGTACCATTTATCGACCCATTCACCGTTAACAAGTAACCCCATGTCCGTCTCCTTAGTTTATAGAATGTGCCTACCTTACGCAGGTTGGCAGCTTAAAGTTTAATCACTTATGTGATCCGCTTATTAATTTAATTTGTTATGAATTTTTCCATCAACAGATAGCTTTCCAGCTCCTTGGATCAGTAAAGCTAAGGTAATAGCTAACAGCGATAACGCAAATTCATAACCGTTGTTGCTCATAAATAAACCGTTATCTATGTGCGTGGTAAAAATAGCAACCACCATAGTGATAGCCAGTACAAAACTCGCAGGACGCACCAGCAAACCAACGATGAGTAGTAACCCACCAAAAAATTCGGCGCCACCGGCCATTAATGCCATTAAATAGCCCGGTGCTAAGCCAATCGACTCCATCCATTGCCCTGTGCCTTCCAAGCCATAGCCGCCAAACCACGCAAACAGTTTTTGTGCACCATGAGCACTAAACACTAATCCCGCAATAAGCCTTAATGGTAATGTTGCAAAAGACTGTTCAGTTTTTGTGATGGCGGCTGTAATATTTTTAATCGTCATAGTTTTAACCTGTATTGTTCCAATTGAGTATGCAGCTATTGTATAAGTTGAATTAAAATTAAATAACTCCTATTATTTGCTCTATATGTTCAAATATTTTGAACAGTTGATATTTGGTATGATAATGAATACACCTCCTATAAGCATAGAAGCTTTATTGGTATTAGACGCCATTGAGCATCGTGGCAGTTACGCAGCCGCTGCAGAGCAACTTAATAAAGTACCCTCAGCCTTGTCGTATATTGTTAATAAACTTGAAGAGCAATTAAATGTAACCTTGTTTCAACGTCAAGGTCGGAGAGCGGTTTTGACCCCCGCAGGTAAACATTTACTAAGCGAGGGGCGTAAGGTACTCAATGCTATAAATAATTTATCTGAGCAAACACAAACCATAGCTAATGGCTGGGAGCCACGGATACGTATTGCCTATGACTCTATTTTTGACATAAGTGACGTATTCAAAAATCTACAGCTATTTTTAAATGAGCATAAAAATATCGAGATAGACATTAAAGAGGAAGTACTTAATGGCACTTGGGAGGCTTTAATTGAGGATGACGTTGACTTAGTGATTGGCGCACCGGCGCCTGTACCTAATCAAAAGGGGATCAGAGCGGTAAAAATAGCCGATATTCAAAATGTATTAGTGGTTCACCCTAGCCACCCGTTAGCACAAGTAAAAAGCCCCGTTAAACCCAGCGAACTTGGTCAATACACCACGGTTATAGTGCATGATTCAGCAAAACAAAGTATTCCGTGGTCAGCTAACTTAATCGAAGGTAATCAACGTTTTTATGTAAGTTCTGTAAGCCAAAAAATGACCGCTATTTTATCCGCTATTGGCATTGGTTATTTACCTGAGAACCTTATTGCTGAGTATGTTAAAGCTAACAAACTGCATGTTGTGGAGCTTACCGAACCACGTCCACCTCAAGACTTATACCTTGCATGGAAAATAACTAACAAAGGTAAAGGGCTAAAACAGTTGACCCAAATTATGCTAAATAATCCTAACTAGTGTTTAACCCTAAAAACGCAAAAGCCCATGCTAAAACAGCATGGGCTTTTTGAATCGGTAATAGATATTACAGTGCGAGGTCTTGCTTAGCGCGCGTTAAGTTGTGCGACACTAACTCGTTACCAGACATTTGTTGTGCTTCGTAAAAGTCTGATAATGCAGCTGTTTCATTTTTAGCCATTAAACGTCCTACACCACGGTTACTTAAAGCAAATGACGTAAGCTCACGTACTTTAAAGCGAGGGCCAGTGCTTTGCTGTAATAAAGTAATTGCTTTTGAGCAAATTTCTTCAGCTTGGCTGTAATTTTTTGATTTTACATTTAATGCACAATCGTTAAATGCAACTTCGAATTCTTGAGGAGCTGTTTTAGCTTCTTCAATAACCATTAACTTGTAATCACTTTGATCAGCCATTACAGCAGCTGAGCAAGTTAATAAAGAGCCAAGAGCGATGGTTTTGATAAGTGAGCGTTTCATGATTAATTTCCTATTTGGTTAGTCGTGCTTGTTGCCGACAACTAAACTTTAGAGTGTTTACTTAATCCCGACAAACGATTAAAAACAAACCAATAAGTGAAAAAAACTAACCTATAGACTTTAAGCTGCTAAAAACGTCTAACAGTTCAAAAAATCAATCACCTCTTCTTGCACATCAATATAATCGTCTTCTGACATATTTAATGTTGCTAAAACTTGTTTTTCTATGTCATCCCAATCTTTAGTGGTGTCACCGCGTAAAACACTATTAACCAAATTTTCAGACATTTTTAAAACGCTGTAACACAATTGTTGATTACTTCCAGTTATATCACTTAGCATACTCAAATCGTGATGACGTAAAATAAGCTGGCAAATATCTACAGGTAAATGCCAGCTGGTCGCTAAATAGTAACCCACAGTGGCATGATTAGTTCCATATAAGCGCTCTTCTATATCTATCAAGCTTTCTTTATGGGTATTATTTGAAGTATGTAAAGCACTCACGTAATTATCGAATTTAATTGCCATAGGCACAATGCCACAATCATGAAATAGACCCAGCGTATACAAGTACTCAACGGGAACATTGTTTTTTATACGTTGCCCAATAATCATATTTACATCAGCAATTTCTGATGCGGTATCCCAAAAACGCTCCAAACTAATGCAACATTCTTTTTGGGCGAACATTTGCTTTAGCTTTAAGCTAGGTACTAAAGCTTCAATGCCATTCCACCCTAAAAACATAATGGCCTGTTTAATATTTGACACACTACGAACTAAGCCATAAGCAGGTGAATTAACTATCTTTAGAATAGCTGATGCAATAGCAACATCTTTAGCGATGATTTCTGCGGCGTCTGAGAGCGAGGGCTCCTGTGCAGATGCTAATATTTCAAGATCATTTAAGATTTGTGGTTTTGGTGGGATAACAAAGTTTTTGTTTACATCAGATAACACCTGCTCATTAACTACAATCATCGATGTCTAGCCTCCAGCTAAGCTATATGGATTATTTATTTTATTCCATTTGAACTTTTATACTAGAAGTTGATTAAAGATTTATCAATTTGTAGATGCTAAATAGGTAGAGTAAAAATATTTTTTAAAACAACATAAGCACACGCCAATGTCTAGGCGTGTGCTTTGAATATTGATTTAGAAGTAATAGCCAATATTAATGTTGAAGCGACGCTCAGTTTCGCTGCTATCGCCCGCTAATGAACCACCAACAAATGGCATATTTTTACCATGAACTAAGTCAAAGTAAGTAAATAAACCACCAGCAGCTACCGAGAAGCCGGTTACGTTCATCCACGTATCTCTGCTGTTGTCTGATTTGTCGTAAATTGCACTATAGTCGTTGTAAAACTGTAAGTTTGTTACCGCGCCCCATTGTACCGGTACACTGTATGCTACGTTTGCACTCGACATTGTTGCCTCTGCCGCCATGCTGTCGTAAAACGAGTAAGCGCCCACAGCAATACGGTTTACGTTATCAATATCGTAGTTATATTCACCGTGTTGAAGTTGTAAGTTCCAAGGGCCCATATTACTGTTTAAATGTAATGCCCACGCGTTGTAGTCACCTGCGCGGTCAACACCGTCATGCAAGCCACCAGCAAGTGCCGACACACCTATTTCAGTTTTACCACCTTCATGTTCTAGGTGGTAGCCGTAACGGCCTGAGAACGTATTATACTCGCCTATAGCATTAGTTGGCTCGGCATAAACACCATCTCCCGCTTCTCTAAAGCCAACAATGTCGTAAGAATAGCGATCGCTACGGTTATCTACATAACCATCAACACCACCTAATTCATCATTTTTGAAAAAGCCCAAATCAAGCTGCCAGTTATCAGCAATCTTACGCTTAAATAACACCCCTAAATCGTGGTCGTCTTCAAGGCCAACATAATAGTTAGTGCTGAAAAAGTAGTTATGTGAGTTGTATGGCCAGTTACCAAAAGGAACCTTGGTAATACCTGCTTGAACTTGCCAATCATCAGCAAAATCGTAAGCTGCATAAGCGTATTTAACAGCGGTCATATAATCAAAAAAGCGAATTTCAGCGTTTAACTTTACATCACCAACGTCGCCTGAGAAATTTAAGCGAAAAATATCAAAGTCAAAATCGCCGCCGCGATTTTTATTATCGTCATCATACGAAGTATGGCTGTAGTTGGTTCGAACAGCACCGCCAATTTTAATTCCCTGAGGCTTGTGTTCATGTTTAGCTACTTTAACTTCAGCTATATCTTCTTTCTCTTCAATGGTGCGCTCGATTGATTTTTCACTTTTTTGCTCTGCTTTTGCAAGTTGCTTTTGCAGCATTTCCACTTGTTTTTGTAAGCTGCTTAATTGCTGCTTAACTTTATCAAGATCTGTATCTGCATGTGCCTGATGTGAAAAAACAACCATAGCCACTGCCAGTGCTAAAGGTTTCATAGGTGTCATAATTTGTCCTTGCTTGCCTTGTTGATATTATTAACTCGAACTTGGTCAGCGTGAGCTAAGTACCTGCTTGATTTTACATGTTGTTTTACAATGATAACGTATTTTTACAACTCTTCAATTACACTTTATGATTTTGCGCAACACACCAGCAACACACAAACTACTTAAGCAGGATAAGTATGACAATTGCTCATCACTTTTATAAATGAAAGCAGTAGCTTGCAAAATTAAAGCTTAAAAAAGCAGAGTCATCACGCACCTATTTTAATGTGTTATTATTTGAAAAATCATATTTAAGTCAGCCAGTTTACTGCTGCACATATAAATTAAGGCTCTGAAAAATGAAAAATAACGATACCTTTAACACGATTGCTACGTTAATTTTTAAGCATCTTTATAATAACTTTCCAACTCCAAGCCAGTTAGATCCTGAACAATTAATTAGCGATGCCTCAGATCATCAAGGTGAGCAAATAAAAGGAACAATCGCGTTTCTTCTTCATGAAGAATATATATTTTCGACGCCAAGCGCCGCTTTTTTGCTAACCGAAAAAGGCTTTAGCCACGCTTTGTGCCCTAAATTTTAAACTCACCGTTTAAAAGCGATACCACAAAAAAAGCCCTAGCAATTAAAGCTAGGGCTTGATAATGATTTTTAAAGGTTATTTTTTCTCTTTTTCTAAACGCTTTTTAAGACTCAATGCCGCATCTGCAGCCAACAAACGCATAAATTCAGAGCCGTTGTTTTGTTCGCCTTGACCCGCACCTATAACAATTTCAGGCACTAAGCGGCTGTTACCTAGGCTATTAAATAAAGCCGTTTGAATTTTAACTTCCGCTTTGAGTGTTTCATCAAACACATATTTAGGATCAAGTGCTGCTGACTTTGCGCGTAAACGTGCTTCAGCTAATACATCCATGCCTAATGCCTCTAAGCGTTGCTGTTTTAAGATTTCTTCTTGCTCTTTTGCAAGCTCAGCCTTTACTGCAACACGCTGTTGTGCAGAAATAATTGCATTGGCTTTTATTCGCTCTGCATCAATTTGCTCTTTAATTTTTAGCTTTTCAGACTCAGCTCTTTGCTTTGCAATCGCTTGTTCGCCTAATGCCACTTCAGTACGTGCTTGTTGCTCTGCCTTTTTAAGATTTTGTCTTGCAAGGGCTTCATCTGCTGCAGCTTGCTTTTGCGCCTCTAAGCGCGCATTTACCTTATTTTCGTAATCAATATCAATAATACTCGCATCAACCACCGTTATACCGTAAGAGCCTAAAATAGGTGCATTACGCAGCGGCTTACCTTCAGCATCTTTCTTAATATTAATGGTAACGCGTTGTTGCTTACTTAAATTGCTTAAATCGTCAGACTTGTCACGCTCGCCAGTACTAATAATTTGCTCAGTAACAAAAATGCCATTAGTCAGTTGATCAGAAAAATCTTGGCTTAATTGACCATTACCACCTGAGTAGTGTTGCTCAACCGACATCATACGTGCAGACGCTTTTACATTTTCTGTAGTGGCACGCATTAAAAGGTTAGAGATGAGAGTTTCTTGGGAACCAAATTCTTCATGAATTTTTAATAATCCACGTAAAGCGCCCGACTCACTTGCAGGTACATTACCTGGTAATCTAAAACGTGATACACCTCTGGCGCCACCAGTTGTCGTATCTAAAAATCGAATAGGAATGAGTGGTACAATGGCACTGGCTGTTGCACTGCTATCACCGGTAAAGTTAATCGAGATAACTTTTTTATAGGCTGATGTGGTGCCAAATGCTTTTAAGTAAGGACCAGCTTGGTTTATTACCGTTAAATTACCAGTAAAAGCTGATTGGTGAACAAGCCGTTCATCGGCTTCATTCCATGAAATAACCTGCGATGTTAATGTTGCAATCACTGCTAACACCACAACAACTGACGTTAATAAAATTACATTACGACGGCCAAAACGTGCCATAAATGATGTATTTTTTGCCTCTGCGACGGCTTGTTGCTCGCTATCCATTTTTAGTACTCTCCATGTTTAATTTCTTTTTAACAAAATAAGTAATTTCTTGTTCGCTTAAGTGCGCACAAAAGCTACCCGATCGATGCAAATCTATAAATGTTGCAAGGATCTCTTGTTTGCCTTTAATTGTTTTTTCCTGGTTTTCTTGGGTTTGGTTTTTCTCGCTAAGTTGAGCAATAAGATCATCAATGATGGTGTCTTTATCAAATAACACATTATATTCTTTTGACTTTCTTACTCGGCTCTTACGTACATTGCTGTAAATCACATAAAGCGCCACACACAAAATAATAACAAGCGTACTTAACCCCGCCAGTACTAATAATTTGCTCAGTAACAAAAATGCCATTAGTCAGTTGATCAGAAAAATCTTGGCTTAATTGAC